>NZ_LZLL01000320.1:0-6574 GCF_001669335.1 Mycobacterium sp. 1245852.3
GTGCCGCTGACGCAGCGCACCGTGCGCAGCAGGATGTGCTCGGCGTCCCAGTCCATCGGGGTGCGGCGGTGCGTCCGAGACCGCCGCTCCAGGTCGTGCCACGGGCCCATCACCAGCGCATCGCGCACGATCAGCCACCCGGTGTGGGTCTGCCAGGTGGTTTCCATGATCAGGCTGCCGGGCAGGTACCGGCGGGCCGAGGGCACCGAGACGCCATACGGGCCCAGCCGGAAATGGCCGGCGCTGCGGTCCAAGATCGCACCGAACACGCTGGGCGAATCCGGGCGGGGCACGCAGAGCCATTCGACCGATCCGGCGGGGGAGATCAGGCACGTGGTTTCCCAGTCCGACAGGAACGCATAGTCGGCGATCGGCGGGAACGGGTTCCGCAGGGCCGCGCTGGGAGCGAGCGGCCCGGGCGTGCGCAGGTCGATGGACGACGACATCGACGTGGCCGAGGCGGCGTCAAACTCTTCCCCGGGCAGGGCACCGTCCGGCGGGGCCGGTTGGTCGTCGGGCTGGGCGTGCAAAACCATCTGGACATCATCGCTGCTCAGCGGTCCCGCGTCCAACGTTTCACCGTGGTGGCGCGCCGCGCGGCGATCCGCTGCGTCGGACCCATGCCGGCGCGTGTTCCCGGCCGGCCGATGGTCTTCGGCGGTCGGGCCGAATAGGGTGAGCCCCGTGAACGCGTTCCTCAACTGGTGGGACGGCAACGAGCTGTGGCTTTCGGGGCTGCCTTTCGTGCTGCAGGCCCTGGTGGTGGTGCCCGCCGTGCTGGTGGTGGCCTACGCGACGGCGGCCCTGCTGGATGGCGTGCTCGGGAAGGGCATCGAGCTGATGCGCCGCGCCCGCCACGACGGGACGCCCGGGTAGCCCATGCCTCGGTCACACGTGACCCTGATTCTGGTCATCCTGGTGGCGTTGGTGATCGTCACGTGGCTGGTGACCCACGCGATGCACCGCTAACGGCCGCGGGCCCTCTGCACAGCCGCCGTCGCGGTGGCGGCAACGTCAATTCCTGTTAGGCTTCCCGCCATGCGCGTGGCGATGAGCATCTCGGAGTGCTATGCCCTCGTGCACTGTTGTCGCTGACTCCCAAACCCGTGCGCGGTCTGGTCTGGAGTTTTCGAATTCTCCTGAAGTTTTAGGTGCCTTTCCGCAGAAACGGGACCCGACTCCCATACCTCTCGCACCGGAAGGCCCTCAATGGACACAAGGACCGCATCGCGCTGGCGGCCCGTCCTCGCACTTGCCCTGATCGCCGGCGTCATCGCCGGGTGCCACGGCGGCGCCAGTGATGCCGTCGGCGGCGGTGGTCTGGCCAACGCGCGCACCAGCATCACCCTGGTCGCCTACTCGGTCCCAGAACCCGGTTGGAGCAAGATAATTCCGGCGTTCAACGCCTCCGACGAGGGCAAGGGCGTGCAGGTGGTCACCTCCTACGGGGCCTCCGGTGACCAGTCCCGCGGCGTCGTCGACGGCAAGCCGGCCGACGTCGTCAACTTCTCCGTCGAACCCGACATCGCGCGACTGGTCAAGGCCGGCAAGGTCGCCAAGGACTGGAATACCGACGCCACCAAGGGAATTCCGTTCGGTTCGGTCGTCACGCTGGTGGTGCGCAAGGGCAATCCGAAGAACATCAGGGATTGGGATGACCTGCTGCGGCCCGGAGTGGAGGTCATCACCCCCAGCCCGCTGAGCTCCGGATCGGCCAAGTGGAACCTGCTCGCGCCGTATGCGGTCAAGAGCGAAGGCGGCGCCCACAGCGACGCCGGGGTTGCGTTCATCAAGAAGCTGGTCACCGAACACGTGAAACTGCGCCCCGGATCGGGGCGGGAGGCCACCGACGTCTTCGTCCAGGGCAGCGGTGACGTGTTGATCAGCTACGAGAACGAGGCCATCGCCACCGAGCGGGCCGGAAAGCCGGTCGAACACATCAACCTGGCGCAGACCTTCAAGATCGACAACCCGGTGGCGGTGGTCAACACCAGCCCGCATCTGGACGCCGCCGTCGCCTTCAAGAACTTCCAGTACACGGCCGCGGCCCAAAAGGTCTGGGCGCAAGCCGGTTTCCGCCCGGTCGACCCGGCCGTCGCCGCCGACTTCCGCAACCAGTACCCGGTGCCGGCGAAGCTGTGGACCATCGCCGAGCTGGGCGGCTGGGCCACGGCGGACCCGCAGCTGTTCGACAAGAACTCCGGCAGCATCACGAAGATCTACACGAAGGCCACCGGATGACCGCCATCACCCCGGACCCGCTGGCGGTCCGGCCCGAGCTCAGCGGCGACGCGCCACCGGGCCCGCTGCCCGGACGCGGCCGCGGCACCACCGCGCTGCGCGTCGGCGTGGCCACCGTCTGGCTCTCGGTGATCGTGTTGCTGCCGTTGGCGGCGATCGCGTGGCAATCCGCGGGCGGCGGCTGGCACGCCTTCTGGCTCGCGGTCACCTCGAATGCCGCGCTGGAATCGTTCCGGGTGACCCTGACGATCTCGGCCGGGGTCACGGTGCTCAACCTGGTCTTCGGCCTGGTGATCGCGTGGGTGCTGGTGCGGGATGACTTTCCGGGCAAGCGCCTCGTGGACGCGATCATCGATCTGCCCTTCGCGCTGCCGACCATCGTCGCCAGCCTGGTGATGCTGGCGTTGTACGGCAACCACAGCCCCGTCGGTCTACATCTGCAGCACACGTCGTGGGGTGTGGCGGTCGCCCTGGCCTTCGTCACGCTGCCGTTCGTGGTGCGTGCCGTGCAGCCGGTGCTACTCGAACTGGATCGCGAAACCGAGGAGGCCGCGGCGTCGCTGGGTGCCAGCGGGCCGAAGATCTTCACCTCGGTGGTGCTGCCGTCGCTGCTGCCCGCGTTGTTGTCCGGGGCGGGGCTGGCCTTCTCCCGGGCGATCGGCGAGTTCGGTTCGGTGGTGCTCATCGGCGGTGCGGTGCCCGGCAAGACCGAAGTGTCCTCACAGTGGATCCGCACGTTGATCGAGAACGACGACCGCACCGGTGCAGCCGCGATATCGATTGTGCTGTTGGGCATTTCGTTTGTCGTGCTGCTCATCCTGCGGATCGTGGGCGGCCGCGCGGCCAAGCGAGAGGAGCTGTCCGCATGACATCGTCGGCGGGAGTGCGCTATTGGTTGCGGTTCGTCGCGCTCGCCTACATCTTCGTGCTGCTGGTCATTCCGGTGGCGTTGATCCTGTGGCGCACGTTCCGACCCGGGCTGGGCCAGTTCTACGCCTGGGTCAGCACCCCCGCGGCGATCTCGGCGCTGAACCTGACGCTGCTGGTGGTGGCCATCGTGGTACCCCTCAACGTCATCTTCGGCATCCCCACCGCATTGGTCCTCGCGCGCAACAGGTTTCGCGGCAAGGGCGTGCTGCAGGCGGTCATCGACCTGCCGTTCGCGGTCTCGCCCGTCATCGTGGGTGTCGCGTTGATCGTGTTGTGGGGCTCGGCCGGTGCGCTCGGATTCGTCGAACAGGACCTCGGGTTCAAGATCATCTTCGGCCTGCCGGGCATCGTGCTGGCCAGCATCTTCGTCACGCTGCCCTTCGTGGTGCGCGAAGTGGAGCCGGTGCTGCACGAGCTGGGCACCGACCAGGAGGAGGCGGCGGCCACCCTGGGTTCGGGGTGGTGGCAGACGTTTTGGCGGATCACGCTGCCGTCGATCCGGTGGGGTCTGACCTACGGCATCGTGTTGACCATTGCACGTACCCTGGGGGAGTACGGTGCCGTGCTGATGGTGTCGTCGAACCTGCCGGGAAAGTCGCAGACACTGACATTGCTTGTCTCCGACCGGTACAACCGCGGTGCGGAATACGGCGCCTACGCGCTGTCCACGCTGCTGATGGGGGTTGCGGTGCTGGTGCTGGTTTTCCAGGTAGTGCTGGACGCGCGCCGTGCACGAGCGGCGAAGCAGGCCTGACGAGGAGAATGACCGTGACTCACGCCAACCGGGACGACCTCGCCATCGTCGTGCGCGACGCCAACAAACGTTATGGCGATTTCGTCGCGCTGGACCATGTGGACTTCGCCGTGCCCACCGGGTCGCTGACGGCGTTGCTGGGTCCCAGCGGCTCGGGCAAGTCGACCCTGCTGCGCACCATCGCCGGGCTCGACCAACCCGATACCGGAACCGTCACGATCGACGGCCGCGACGTGACCCGGGTGCCGCCGCAGCGCCGCGGCATCGGATTCGTGTTTCAGCACTACGCGGCGTTCAAGCACCTGACGGTGCGCGACAATGTGGCCTACGGACTCAAGATCCGCAAGCGGCCCAAGGCCGAGATCAAGGCCAAGGTCGACAACCTGCTCGAAGTGGTGGGACTGAGCGGCTTTCAGGCCCGCTACCCCAACCAGTTGTCCGGCGGTCAGCGCCAGCGCATGGCGCTGGCGCGGGCGTTGGCGGTCGACCCGCAGGTGCTGCTGCTCGACGAGCCGTTCGGCGCGCTGGACGCCAAGGTGCGTGAGGATCTGCGGGCGTGGTTGCGGCGCCTGCACGACGAGGTGCACGTGACCACGGTGCTGGTCACCCACGACCAGGCCGAGGCGCTCGACGTCGCCGACCGCATCGCGGTGCTGAACAAGGGCCGAATCGAACAGGTCGGCTCCCCGACGGACGTGTACGACACCCCGGCGAACGCGTTCGTGATGTCATTCCTCGGTGCGGTGTCCACCCTGAACGGCACTTTGGTGCGCCCGCACGATATCCGGGTGGGCCGCAATCCCGAGATGGCGATCGCCGGCGGTGACGGCACGGCCGAGTCCGTCGGGGTGGTGCGCGCCGTCGTCGACCGGGTGGTGACGCTGGGCTTCGAGGTGCGGGTCGAGTTGACCAGCGCGGCCACCGGCGGATTCTTCACCGCGCAGATCACCCGCGGCGACGCCGAGGCGCTGGCCCTGCGCGAGGGCGACACCGTCTACGTGCGGGCCACCCGGGTTCCCCCGATCGCCCTGGCCGCCAACGCAAGTCGTGCGGACGAGGCCGACCAGGATGAGAGCACCCTGACGTCGGCGTAGTCGCCGCATGAGAACCGCGGGCCGACCACTATCCGATTCGCCAACGCGCTAGCGGATGCGCTATCGGTTTTCAGATCCACTCGTCGGTCCGATTCCCACCTGGTCGGCGGTGGCGGAACCTGTCGAATGTTGAACTGCTATGACGCGTGCAAACCGCATTCGGTCTTGGCCCGGCCCTGCCAACGTCCGCTGCGCGGATCGGCCCCGGCCAGCGGCTTGGCCGTGCAGGGTTGGCAGCCGATCGACGAATAGCCTTCGTACATAAGCGGATTGACAAGCACGCCGTTGTCGTCGATGTAGTTCTGCACGTCCTCGTCGGACCATTCGACCAGCGGGTTGACCTTGACAAGCTTGAAGCCCTCGTCGAATCCGACCACTGGGGCGTTGGCGCGCGCGGCGGTCTCACCCCGGCGCAGGCCGGTCACCCAGGCGGAGTATCCGCGCAGCGTCTTGCCCAGCGGCGCGACCTTGCGCAGCCGGCAGCATTCGCTCGGGTCCCGCGCGAACAGGTCCTTGCCCAGCAGCCTGTCCTGCTCGGCGACGCTGTGTTCTGGAGTGACGTTGAGCACCCGGATGTCGTACACGGATTCGATCGCATCCCGGGTGCCGATGGTTTCCACAAAGTGATAACCGGTGTCCAAGAACACCACCGGCACACCCGGACGCACCTTGGCCGCCAGATCGATCAGCACGGCCTCCTGCATGCTGGAAGCCACCACGTAATTGCAGGTGGCCCAGCCGCGGGGCCCGTTGATGCCGCCGAACGTTTCGTCGGTCCAACGCAACACGTCGGCGGCGCTGGCGCCCTCCAGCTCGGCCGCGCCGCGGGCGGCAAGCGCCCGCAATTCGGCTTCTGGAAGCTTGGTTGTTCGTTCGCTCATCGCAAATCGTCCTCGTCTGCCCTCATAGCCCACTGTGCGAAACGTTCACCCTCACCGCGATATTTCAGGAAGTTACGTGTGACCCGCTCGATGTAGTCGCCGAGCTCGTCGCTGGTGACCTTGTGCTGGCGCAGTTTTCGGCCGAATCCGCTGTCCAGACCCAAGCTGCCGCCCAGGTGAACCTGAAAACCCTCGACCGAGCCGCCCTCTCCGTCGTCGACCATCTGACCCTTGAGCCCGATGTCGGCCACCTGAATGCGGGCGCACGAATTGGGGCAGCCGTTGATGTTGACGGTGATGGGCACGTCGAGCTGGTCGTTGATGTCGGCGAGCCGGCGCTCCAGCTCGGGCACCAAAGACTGCGCCTTGACCCGGGTTTCGGCGAAAGACAACTTGCAGTACTCAATCCCCGTGCACGCCATCAGGTTCCGGCGCCAATGCGACGGCTTCGACTGCAGGCCGAGCGCCTCCAGGCCGGCGATCAGCTCGTCGAGCTTGTCGTCGGGCACGTCGAGGATGACCAGCTTCTGATACGGGGTGAGCCGGATCCGGTCCGAGCCGGCTTGTTCGGCGAGGTCGGCCACCGCGGTGAGGATGGTGCCCGACACCCGTCCGGCGATGGAGGCGACGCCCACCGCGTTGAGCCCGTTCTTGAGCCGCTGCACCCCGACGTG
>NZ_LZLL01000321.1:0-2946 GCF_001669335.1 Mycobacterium sp. 1245852.3
TCACCGCGCTGGTCGAGCGGACCGCTCAAATCGTCTGGGGTGCAAGGGCTCTCGGCGGGCCGGTGCCCATCCCCGAGGACATCAACCGCAACTTCGCGTCCGTGTATAGCTATCTGCGGACGAACGCCTAGCCGGCCGCCGGGCCCGGCGCTAGCTGAAACTGACCGGGAGTGACTCGTACACGGTCATGTTGTTGCACAGGTCGGGCAGCGTCATCCTCGGTCGGCCGACGTCGATGTTGTTTGTATTCAACAGGATTTCATCGAGCGCGGCCCGGACCTCCGCCCGCGCAAGCATCGCACCCAAGCAGTGGTGGGCGCCGCCGCCGCCGAAGGACTGGTGGGGGTTGGGATCACGGCGGATGTCGAACCGGTAGGGGTCCGCGAAGACGTCCTCGTCGCGATTGGCCGAGCGCAGCATCGTCACCACCCGCGCACCCGCGGGGATCACCGCGTCACCGAGCGTCACATCCCTGATCGCCCCGCGCACCCAGAACATGATCGGTGTGGAGTAGCGGATCACCTCCTCGACCGCGGTGCGCCGCGTGTCCGGGTCGGATCGGTAGGCCGCGAGCTGATCCGGATTGCCGGCGAAGGCTCGGATGCCGTCGCACAACGCATTTCGCGTCGTATCGGCGCCGGCCAGGCCGAGCACGAAGAAGAAGATCTCCAGCTCGTTGGATGGCAGCAAAAAGCTTTCGCCCGATTCCGCGGTGATCTCGGTGGTGCACAGCGCGCTCCAGATGTCGTCCACGGGATGCTCCCGCTTGCGGGCGGTCAGCGCGCTCGCGTACTCGAACAGCTCCATGAACGGCAACAGATCATCGCCGCCGGGGACCGACATCTGTGCGCCGGCCGTCTTCAGCACCCGGTCGATCAAGCCGAACACTTGGGGGCGGTCGGCGTCGGGGATCCCGACGATGTCACCGATCACCGATATCGGCAGTCCCGCGGCCAGGTCGACAAACTCACCGCCACCGGATTCGACGAGTGTCGCGGCCATGGCCTTGGCCCGCCGGCGAATCCCCTCTTCCAGTTTGGCCACCGCGCGGGGTGTGAACGCGCGGGAGATGACTTTGCGGCGAATCGTGTGATCCGGCGGGTCCATGCTCACGATCGCCGGATAGGCGTCGAACAACGGTACGTCCTGGATCAGCGGGCCGCGGGTCGCCGTGAACGTTTCGTGATCGCGGTGCACGCGCGCGACGTCCGCGTGCTTGGTGCACACCCAAAACTCGCGTCCCACAGCGGATTGCACGTCGGAAGTCAGCCGCTGGTGAAAGACCGGGGTGTGGGCGCGCAACTCGGCAAACAGATCGTCGGGAAAACGCGACGCCCATAGCGCGGGGGCGGCGAGATCGATGGTCGCGCCGGTCACGATCCGTCTCGATTCCGCTTGAGCTCCTCGCGCAGGCCGGCCAGGATCAGGCGCAGTCCGTAGGCGAACGCCTCGTCACCCGGACCGTGTGCCATTCCCCCGGCGCGCCGGGTGTGTTCAAGCTGAACCGAGCCCAGCAGATGGATGTACAACGCTGCATGCGCGGCATCGAAATGCTTTTCATCCAAGCCACTTTCGCGCAGAATTGCGCGCGCGGCGCGGTTCATCTCGGCGGCCGCGGCGGTGTGCGGATGCTGCTGGAGCAGGGCCGCGATCCCGGGAACGTCGACGAGCACGTGCCAGGCATTCAGGTGCAGCGCAACCAACCGCGCTTCCCAATCGCCCGCCTGCGGCACCTCGATCTGCGTGAGGACCGACTCGATGAGCAGATCGAGCAGTTCGCGCTTGTCGCGGACGTGGTAGTACACCGACGAGGCGGCCGTACCCGCTTCGGCCGCCAGCTCCCGCATCGTCACCCGGCCGACGCCCACGCGCCTAGCCAGTTGCAGGAGGTGCTTGGTCAGGTGCGCCCGGTCCAGGGCCCCGTAGCGCAGCACCGGTACATCGACGTCGGCCTTCACGCGTCCCCCACTTCGAACAGCGTTCTATTTCGAACGGTGTTCAGATTAGAACAGTGTTCGCCTACGCTTGTCAACCATGGGGCGATACCGCGTGGTTCAGTGGTCGACCGGCAACATCGGAAGGCGGGCGCTGGGCATCCTGCTGGACCGCGACGACTTCGACCTCCAGGGCGTGCATGCGTCGGACACCGCGAAGGCGGGGCGCGACGCGGGAACCCTCGCGGGCCGGCCCACGAGCGGCGTCATCGCGACGAGCGATGTCGATGCGCTGCTCGACCTGGCACCCGACTGCGTGAGCTACATGCCACGCGTCATCGACTACGCGCTGGTGGAAACGATGTTGCGTCGCGGCATCAACGTGGTCACGACGGGCGACTTCCTGACCGGCACCCACCACCCGGCTGAACTGCCGGCGCTCGAGGAGGCCGCACGCCGGGGCGGTGCGACCTTTCTGGGAACGGGTTTCGAACCCGGCTTCATCAACGTCGTCGCCGGCTTCCTCACCGGTGCCTGCCGCAAGGTTCGCAGCGTCAAGCTCGTCGAAACGCTGGACTGCACCACCTATCCCGTGCGGGAGGTGTGGCAGGTGCTCGGATTCGGTAAGCCACCGCGGCAGCCGCTGACGCCGATCGACCCCGCGGCTCAACGCTACGGACTCGGTTACTTCGAGACCCTGGACATGATCGCCACAATGCTGGGGACCGAACTCGATTCGACAGAGGCGTTCGTCGAGACCGCGGTGCTGACCCGGGATCTGGATCTGGGGTGGGTGAATTACGCCGCCGGCACCGTCGGCGGCCAGCGCCGCACCTATCGGGGCTATCGCCGCGGAAGCCCGCTGGTCGAACTGGCCATCTGCTGGACCATGAGTGACGACGCGCTCGAGCCGAAATGGGCCGACCCCGAGGGTTTCCGCGTGGTGATCGACGGCGAACCGCGCGTCGACGCGACGATCAGGTTCGGCGAGCCCGGGCAGGACGTGATGACC
>NZ_LZLL01000322.1:0-7248 GCF_001669335.1 Mycobacterium sp. 1245852.3
AACGAGACGAAGATGCCGCTGTGCACACACATCGGCTCGTCGTCGGTTAGTCCCACTACGTCGCCTGACGCACCTTTCGGGGTTCAGGCGGTCAACATCAATCTCAATCTGGCGAACTCAACCACGGATTGGTTGTTCTCGGGCAAGCTGCAGAAATACCCCGATCTGAAGATCGTGCTGGCCGAGGGCGGCATCGGCTGGATCCCTTACCTCATCGAGCGTGCTGAACATGTCGCCGCCGACTACCAATACCTGCGCGCCAACAACTGGGCAGTTGACCCCGCCACGATGCGCTTGACCCCGGTGCCAACCGATCCTGCAATTTTCCCGAAGGCTCCGCGCCAGCTCTTCCGCGACCACATGTACGGCTGTTTCATCGAGGACGACTTCGGGGCGGCCAATCTCGACTTCATCGGCGTCGACAATGTGATGATCGAAACGGACTATCCGCACACCGACAGCCTTTGGCCCAACTCCCTTCAGGCCGCTCACAAGGCACTCGACGGTCGGTCCGACCTCGACAAGTACAAGGTGCTGCAGGGCAATGCCCGCCGGGTTTTCGACTTTGAGCCCGCCCCGTATCCGGCGCTGGCGTAGTCAATCCCTTTCACTGGCCGACGGATTCGTTTGATGCGGGAGTACCAGAGCTTCATCGACGGTAAGTGGTTGAGCGACAATGCCCTCGGCACCATCGACGTCATCGATCCGGCCACCGAGGAGTTGATCGGACGAGTCGTCGAGGGTGGACAAAAGCAGGCGGCCATGGCGATCGAGGCTGCCAGGCGGGCTTTCGACGAAGGGCCATGGCCATGGATGTCCGTCCGGGAACGGGCAAAGATCATCAAGCGGTTCGCTGAGATCCTCGACGAGCGCAAAGCGGAGCTTCGGGAGCTGATCGTCGCCGAGATCGGCTCGACCGGCTTCATCACGGACCTGATTCAGGTTGGCGGTGCCATCGAGGCGGCCCACTACTACGGCGAGTTCGTCGAACATGATGTGACGTGGGTGGAGACACCGGGCGGCCCCGTGGTTTCGCCGACCGGCCTGGGCGGCGTGACAGTGGTCCGCGAACCGGTCGGGGTGGTCGGAGTCATCACGCCGTTCAACTTTCCTTTCTCGATCAACATTCAGAAGTGCCTGGCTGCCTTGGCTGTCGGCTGCACTGTGGTACTCAAGCCACACCCATGGACTCCGATGAACGCCCTGGAGCTGGCCAAGGTTGGCGAGGAAGCGGGCCTCCCGCCCGGGGCGTTCAACGTGGTCGTGGGCGGTGCCGACGTGGGAGAGGAGCTGTGCACGCACCGAGGCGTTGACATGATCGGGTTCACCGGTTCGACGGCGACCGGTCGGCGCATCCGCGAACTATCGGCGGCAACGATGAAACGCGCACAGCTGGAGCTGGGCGGCAAGAGTGCGCACCTCGTTCTCAGCGATGTCACCGAAAGTGACGTTGCGGGAATAGGATTCGGTCAGGTGCTGATGCATGCCGGACAGGCATGCACCGTCACGTCGCGACTTCTGTTGCCCGAGCACCTGCTCGAAGCGTATGTCGAGGGCCTCAAAGCGATGGCTCCGATGATTACCGTCGGCGATCCGCGTGATCCCGCAACTGTCGTCGGTCCGCTGATCAGGGATCAGCAGCGTCAGCGAGTTGAATCCTTCGTTCAGGCGGGCTTACAAGACGGCGCGCGGCTGGTGGTCGGCGGCAAACGTCCCGAACATCTCGAACGCGGCTTCTACTACGAACCGACGGCATTTGTCGACTGCCGCAGCGACATGCGCCTATGTCAGGAGGAGGTGTTCGGGCCTGTGCTGGCGGTGATGACCTATCGCTCCGAAGACGAAGCCATCCGCATCGCGAACGACTCCATCTACGGTCTGGCAGGCCTGGTGATGACTCGCAACGCCGCAAGGGGTTTCAACGTCGCGAGGCAGGTCAGAACCGGCACCATCATGGTGCAGACTGTGGCGCCCGGCGCCGACCTGGGAGCCAATCCGGGGGGAGGGCAGGGCCCCGGCTGGTCTCTACCGGCGCGCGGCATGTTCAACGGCGGGGGGCCGTTCGGCGGCTTCAAACAAAGTGGGCTCGGCCGCGAGCAGGGTCGCTGGGGCTTCGAGGAATACACCGAGCTGAAATCGATCACCATGATGTAGCCGCACCGCATTCTGAAAGGTCGCGTATTGGAATTTCTCAAAGACGTCCGTGTCCTTGAAGTGTCACTGTTTTCCGCGGATGCGCTGGGCGGGCATCTGGCTGACCTCGGCGCAGAGGTGATCAAGGTGGAGCCGCCTGGCGGCGGTGGTTTCCGCGGCGCGGTGGTTTCCGGCGGCGAGTTGCAGGACTCGCATTGGAATCGCGGCAAAAAGAGTGTGGCGATAAACCTGAAAACGCCTGAGGGTCAAGAGGCGTTTCGCCGCCTGGCCGCGACATCAGCGGTGGTGATCGACGGGCTTCGGTACGGAACCGCGCACCGGCTCGGCTTCGGCTACGACGACATCGTCGCCGTCAACCCGTCGGTTGTGTACTGCGTTCTCAACGGAATGGGCAGCTTCGGGCCCTATACCCGGTTAGCCACCCACGGGCTGTCCTTCGACTGTTTCGCGGGGTTGAGTCCGCCGATCATCGATGCGGATGGAACGCCACGCCTTTCGGGGGCGGCGACAGGGACGACGGGTGTTCTGGCGGGACCGCTGTACGCAGCGATGGGCGTACTCGCCGCGCTGCACGCCGCCCGGCGCGACGGCAAGCCGCAGTACGTCGAAGTAGCGCAGGTCGATGCGGCGATCAATTGGAACTTTCAACACCTCACAGCGCTGGCGAACGGTCAACCGGCCTACGGTGAGGGAATCCGAGCTTCGCTTCGCTACCAGTACTACGCCACGAGCGACGGCAACTACGTGGTGTTCAACGCCCTGGAGGACAAGTTCTGGCGCAGATTCTGCGAGTCACTCGACAGGATGGATCTCTATGAACCGGGGCGCCGGAAGCCGGGGGAGGATGTCGAGGCAGAGGCCCGGCTGCGCGACGAACTGACGGCAATATTCAAGTCCCGCACACGCAGGGAATGGACCGACTTCTTCATCGCGACTGACATCGCAGGGGCACCAGCGTTTTTGGGAGCAGACCTGTTCGACGACGACCACGCGAAGGCTCGCCGACTCGTCTACGAGCAGGCTCAGCCGGACGGGACGTCGCAGCGATTGATTGGGACGTGCATCAAGACCAAACCCGATGAACGATTTGCACCGTCAGCAACGCCGCGCGTTGGGCAGCACACGGAAGAGTTACTTGGCGCCCTGGCGGGCTACGACGCGGCCGGAATGGAGCGCCTTCGTTCGTCGGGTGCAATCTGAACACCGGTGCATCCGCCCTCACGGTTCATATCTGAGGAGGTTGGGCATCTCATCGGCCGATCGCGAGCTAACAGCCATGCGCGCATCTCGCCCCGGCGTCACTCAGGCGACCGGGGGCGATTTGTAGCCGTGCCGAGGGCGTACCGGAACCGGACCGGCGACGGCGAGATTGGTTATCTAGCAGGGGATGGGTTGTCTTAGCTAACCGTTTTGCCTGGTCGCATGGACGCTGGCTAGGGACTCATCATCCGTTGGTCGCGGGTTCGAGCCCCACCCGCCCTACTCGTTTCTGCTGGTATCTGGGGGAGCTGCAATGCCAAGGCGTTTCGGAATCCGTGGAGACCGTCGGATCCGCTCATCCCCACCAGAACGACGTGGCGATCGCCACGTAAAGCGCGATGAGCACTGCTCCCTCGAACCAGGTCGACTCGCCGTCGAAGGTCACCAGCACCGCGACCAGCGCCGACATGATCATCGACGCCAACAGCAGTGGCGAGAACACCAGATCGAAACCGGGCTGGCCCAGCCATACCGCCGCCAGGCAGACGATCGGGGCGATGGTGAGTGCGATCTGGACGGGTGACTGGAGGACCACCTGAACCGCGTAGTCCATCTGGTTCTTGGCCGCCAGCTGAATGCCGACGAAATTCTCCACCGCGTTGCCGGCGATGGCCACGATCACCAGACCGGCGAAAACCTCGTTGATGCCCGCTGCATGCATCGCTGGCTCTAGGGCGGCGACGAACCATTCCGACACGAAGGCCGCACCGATCCCGGCGACGGCCAGCATGCCGATGGCCATCGCCAACGGCCACTCGCCGTGTGCTGTCGCGGCGCTGGCGGCTTGGGCCGAATCGGGGCTGGCCACAATGGGAGAGGTGGCTCTCGAGGGTTTATCACCAGCTTGCGGCGCCGAGTCGGGGGCCCGCTTTCCGAGCGTGGCGGGCAGCGAGAGTGCGAACAGCGCGAGCATGACGATGGAGACGACGACCGACACCGCGCGTTCGTGCTGTTGCGCCGGGGTGTGTATTGCGGCGGTCAGCGAGGGGACGGCCAAGATGAACACCGCGAGGGTGAACATCAGTCCGAGGGTGCGTCCGTCGTCGGCGGCGAAGCGCTGGCGGCCGTGCTTGATCCCGCCGGCCACGAATGCCAGCCCGAGCACCAGCAGGGCGTTGGAGAGAATCGAGCCGACGATGGTGGCCTTCACCACGCCGTAAAGGCCTGCCTTGAGCGCGAACAGGATGACGAACAACTCGGGCAGGTTTCCCAGCGCCGTCTGCAGTATCCCAGTGGCGTTGGGCCCGAGTCGGTCTCCGACCGCCTCCACCGAACGGCCGACCAGAGATGCCATTGTGGCCAACGCGAGTGCGGAGATGGTGAACGCCAGCAATGCATTCGCGTGGGCGAAGTTGAGAACCCCGGCTGCCATGGACGCGATCACGGTGAGGGTGATCATGATGCGGTCGCGCCGGGTCAGCAGCGGTAGCCGTTCGGGATGGGTGGTCGTCACGCGCCTCTCCTCTGATCGCGCTGAAGTTTTCCACACCGAATGGTTCGCGCCGAAACGTTGGTCGCGGTTTCGAGTCCCGCCCGCCCCAACCTCCACCTTCTAGAGTGAAGTGATGAGCAAACGCCACGAGGACGACGGGCCCGACCAAGCCGGCGACGAGCCGAAGGCTGACGCCGCCGCTTCAGATGAGCCGGTTGTGCCTGAGGCCGGTGAGGGGCCGATCCCTCCGGTGGCTGGTGATCCGCGGCCGCCCATCGGGAATTGACCCAGCAACATTCGACAGGCGCGTGTCGGCTGCGGCTCAAGCGGAGGTGGCCGTGATAGTTGGTCAACCGCGTTGGTTGCGTCCGCAGAGTCGTTCGACCACGCGGATGAGTGCGGAATGATCGATGCTGCCGTCGCCATTCGCGCGAGCCGAGGCCATCAGTTGAGCTACGACGGCGCCGATCGGGGTGATGACGCCGGCCACGCGGGCCGCTTCGGTGAGGATGCCGAGATCTTTGTGGTGTAGGTCGATGCGGAATCCCGGGTCAAAGGATCGGGTGAGCATCTGCTGCCCCTTTGCCTTGAGGACAGCTGATCCGGCCAGACCGCCGCTGAGCACTGCGAGTGCTGCTTGAGTATCGACGCCGTACGCCTCGAGGAACACGATCGCCTCAGCGAGAAGTTCCAGGTTGCCGGCGACGATGAGTTGATTCGCTGCCTTCACCGTTTGTCCCGAGCCGCTGGGCCCGACGTGGACAACAGTGGCGCCGACTGCGTCGAGAACCGGTTTAGCCGCGGCGAAGTCCTCGGTCGTGCCGCCCACCATGACCGACAGCCGGGCGCTGATCGCGCCTGGCTGTCCGCCCGAGACCGGTGCATCGATCATCCGGAACCCGCGCCCGCGGGCCTGGGCAGCCAAGTTGGCCGTGACGTCAGGCCGGATGCTGGAGAAGTCGATGATCAACGTGCCGGGCGTGGCGCTGTCGAATACATTGTTCGGGCCGGCGAGCACCGCTTCGACGTCGGGCGAGTCGGGAAGCATCAGCGCAACCACATCGGCGTCCCAAACCGCGGTGGCAATCGAATCCGCCGCCCTACCACCGGCATCGACGAGGTCGGCGGCGCGCTCCGGCGACCGGTTATATCCGGTTACCCGATGCCCGGCTCGGGCAAGATTGACGGCCATCGGGCTACCCATGATTCCCAGTCCGATGAAGGCGACCGTGCTCACCGCGGTCCTCGCTTTCTCGTGTGCAGTCGAGTCGGTGTCAGGAGGGAAAGAAGCTCGATAACGCCGCGGCAGTCTCTTCCGGAAGTTGTTCAGGGATGAAGTGTCCCGACGGCAGCGCGGTCGTGGTCACCGTCGCGTCGCACTGTGCTTGCCAGAGGGCGTGGGCGTCGAATAGTCGGTGCACTGCTCCCCGTGCACCGACCAAAACTTGTGTGTCGCAGAGAATCTTCTGCCCGAGGTCACGACTGCGCTGGTCGTGTTCGAGGTCGATGCCGGCACTGGCTCGGTAGTCCTCTGTGCTGCTGTGGATGGCTTCCTGTGTGCAGAACACGCGTTCGTATTCGGCGGCCACACCGGCATCCAGATAGTCGACATCACCGCCAGCGAGTTTTCGCAGCACGATGGCGAGGTAGCCGGCGGGATTGCCGCCGATCAGCAGTTCAGGCAGTGGCGCTGCCTGGATGAGGAGGAACCAGTGGAAGTACGCGGTTGCGAATTCCGTTGTGGTGGCGTTGTACATGTCCAGTGTCGGCGCGATATCCAGCAGCGACAGCTTGACGACACGGTCGGGATGATCTAAGGCCAGGCGGGCTGAAACGCGGGCGCCGCGGTCGTGTCCGCACAGGTAGAAGGAGTCGCGCCCGAGCTGATCCATAACGGCGACAAGGTCATTGGCCATCGCTCGTTTGCTGTAGTTGCTGTGGTCCGGCAGTCCCACGGGCTTGGAGGAGTCTCCGTAGCCCCGCAGGTCGGGGATCACCAGGAAGTACCGGTCGCGAAGTCGCTGTGCGACCTGGTGCCACATCAGATGGGTCTCGGGGTAGCCGTGCACCAACAGCAGTGCACGTGCGTTCGGGTCCCCGCCGTAGCGGGCGAATATCGATACCTCTCCGACGTCGAACTTGCCCGCGCGAAGACCTGGAAACCAGTCCGAGTTCACCGGGATGATCCCGAAGCGGTCAATTGGCAGTAGTTGAGCACGTAAGCACCAGCATGGTCGTCACCGCCCGACGTGTGCGAGGACGTGCTTGGACCATATATCGGGAGATTCGAGCGGACTGAAATGTCCACAGTGCTCCAGGAACTCGAGCGTGTAGTCCGAATAGAAGTCGCCCAGTGTGTCACTCCACGCCTGCGGGAACAATGGGTCCTGGTCGGGCCACAA
>NZ_LZLL01000323.1:0-6071 GCF_001669335.1 Mycobacterium sp. 1245852.3
GGTCGCGTCGCCGTGCAGTTCGGCGGCGTTCTTGGCGACCCAAAGCGTTGCGGCCCAAGCGTCTTCGACGGCGGCGGGGTAGGGGTGCTCGGGGGCCAGCCGGTAGTCGACGGACACCACGATCGCGTCGGCGCCGACCGCGTGCTGACGCGCCGTGCCGTCGTGGGTGTCGAGGTCGCCGATGACGAAGCCGCCGCCGTGGAAATACAGCACGACGGGCGCTGCGTCACCGCCCGGCTGGTCGTTGGAATGGCTTGGCGGCCAATAGATCCGGACCGCGATCGAGCCCGCAGGCCCGGGGATCGTGCGGTCCTCGACGCGCAGCTCGGGATGCAGCGGCCGGCGCGGCAGGTCGCGGAACCGCTGGCGCGCCGCGTCGATGCCGTCCTCGGTGGATAGCCGGAAGGGAACCGCATCCAGTACCTTCTGCAGGATGGGGTCGATAGCGGGTTTCTCGTCGGCTGTGTTATCCAAGCTGGGCATGGACGTACCGTACGCACCTCGTCTGGTGGCCGGCGCCTGGGTGGTGGCCGGCTGGGTGGCCCTCGGCTACGGCATCTACCTGACCGTGCTGGCGCTGCGCTCGCCGCCGGGCATCGAGCTGACCGGGCACTGGGTGCTGCAGCCGGCGTTCAAGGCCTCGATGGCGTTGCTGCTGACGCTGGCCGCGGCGGGGCACGCCGTCGTGCGCGAGCGGCGGTGGCTGATGCCGGCGCTGCTGCTGTCGGCCATCGGCGACTGGGTGCTGGCGATCCCGTGGTGGACGCTGTCCTTCGTGGTGGGCCTGGCCGCATTCCTGTTGGCGCACATGTGTTTTGTCGCCGCGCTGCTGCCGCTGGTGCCGGCGTTCTCGGGGGCTTCCGGGGAGGCGCGGCCGTCGACGGTGCGCCTCGTCGCGGTGGTCCTGATGGGTGCGGCGTCGCTTGGGCTGCTGGCCTGGTTCTGGCCCCACCTGGGCGCGGAGAAGCTGACGCTTCCGGTGACGCTCTACCTCGTCGTGTTGACCGCGATGGTGTGCATGGCCCTGCTGGCGAAACTGCCGACGATCTGGACGGCGGTGGGCGCGGTGTGTTTCGCGGCCTCGGATTCGATGATTGCCATCGGCCGCTTCATTCTGGGCAATGAGGCGCTGGCCGTGCCGATCTGGTGGTCGTATGCGGCGGCCCAGATCCTGATCACGGCCGGGTTCTTCTTCGGCCGCGAGCTTCCCGAGGACGCCGCCGGGGACGCCATGGCGCCCGCCGAGAGCTGATTGTCGCCGGTGCCCGGTACGCTGCGGACCCCGACTTCTAAGTCATTGGATGACAACATGATTCGCGGCCCGGGGGCGCGGTGAGCCCCGGTGCGCGCACGCCCGTCGAGGTGGAGCCCATCGCCCGGGTGCTGCCGATGCTGTCGGTGCCACATCTGGATCGCGAGTTCGACTACCTGGTGTCGGCAGAGCAGTCCGACGACGCCCAGCCCGGGGTGCGGGTGCGGGTGCGTTTCCACGGCCGGCTGGTCGACGGGTTCGTGCTGGAGCGCCGCACCGACACCGACCACACCGGCAAGCTGGGCTGGCTGGATCGCGTCGTGTCGGCCGAACCGGTGCTCACACCGGAAATCCGCCGGCTGGCCGACGCGGTCGCGGCCCATTACGCCGGCACCCGCCCCGACGTGCTGCGCCTGGCCGTGCCGGCCCGGCACGCCCGCGTCGAACGCGAGCCCCCGGTCAGCCGGGATCCGGCGATCCCGGAGCCCGTCGACCCGTCGGGCTGGGACGGTTACGCCCGGGGAGCCCAGTTCCTGGGAGCCCTGGCCGAATCGCGGGCCGCGCGGGCCGTCTGGCAGGCGCTGCCGGGGGAGGCGTGGACGGACCGCTTCACCGAGGCCGCCGCGCAAACCGTGCGGACCGGCCGTTCGGTGCTGGCGATCGTTCCCGACCAGCGCGACCTGGACGCGCTGTGGCAGGCCGCGACGGCGCGCATCGACGAGGGCAGCGTGGTGGCCCTGTCGGCCGGCCTGGGCCCGGCGGCCCGCTACCGGCGGTGGCTGGCGGCGCTGCGGGGCACCGCGCGGTTGGTGATCGGCACCCGCAGCGCGGTGTTCGCGCCGCTGAGCGACCTGGGGCTGGTGATGGTGTGGGCCGACGCCGACGACAGCCTGGCCGAGCCGCGGGCGCCCTACCCGCACGCCCGCGAGGTGGCGATGCTGCGCGCGCATCAGGCTCGGTGCGCGGCCCTGATCGGCGGTTACGCGCGCACCGCCGAGGCCCACGCGCTGGTGCGCAGCGGCTGGGCGCACGACATCGTCGCGGCGCGGCCGGTGGTGCGCGCCCGCACGCCGCGGGTGATCGCCCTCGACGACACGGGTTATGCCGACGAGCGCGACCCGGCGGCGCGCACGGCGCGCGTCCCGTCCATCGCGCTGCGCGCCGCCCGCTCGGCGCTGCAGGCCGCGGCGCCGGTGCTGGTGCAGGTGCCGCGCCGGGGTTACGTCCCGTCGCTGGCCTGCGCGCGCTGCCGCACCATCGCCCGCTGCCGGCACTGCACGGGGCCCCTCTCACTGACCGAGTCGCTACCGGCGGGCGGCGCCGCTCTGCTGTGCCGCTGGTGCGGCCGCGTCGACCCGACGCGACGGTGCGCGCGCTGCGGGTCCGACGCGGTGCGCGCCGTCGTCGTCGGGGCGCGGCGCACGGCCGAAGAGCTCGGGCGCGCGTTTCCGGGCACGGCGGTGATCACGTCCTCGGGTGACGGTGTGGTGCCCGAGGTCGCGGCCGGTCCCGCGCTGGTGGTGGCCACCCCCGGCGCCGAGCCGCGGGCGGCCGGTGGTTACGGGGCGGCGCTGCTGTTGGACACCTGGGCGCTGCTGGGCCGGCAAGACCTGCGGGCCGCCGAGGATGCGCTGTGGCGCTGGATGAGCGCCGCCGCGCTGGTGCGTGCCCGCGGCGACGGCGGCGTGGTGATGGTGGTTGCCGAATCGTCGCTGCCCACAGTGCAATCGCTGATCCGCTGGGACCCCGTGGGTCACGCGGAGGCCGAGGTGACCGCGCGGGCCGAGGTGGGTCTGCCGCCCAGCGTGCACATGGCGGCCATTGACGGGACGGCCGGCGCGGTCACCGCGCTGCTCGACGAGGCCCGGCTGACCGACCAGGAGTCCCTCCACGCGGATGTGCTTGGGCCCGTGGACCTTCCGCCCGGGGTGCGCCGCCCGGCCGGAACCCCGCCCGGCGCGCCGGTGACCAGGATGCTGGTGCGCGTGCCCCGTCAGCAGGGGCTGGCGCTGGCCGCGGCGCTGCGGCGCGGCGTCGGTGTGCTCAGCGCCCGGCAGACCCATGAGCCGGCCCGGGTGCAGATCGACCCGCTGCACATCGGGTAACCTTCATGAACCGTTACCCTGGGCGACAATATGTGCGTGCAATAATCCCTTTTTACGACATTAGAAGGTTGCTACACTTTCTCATCCTTAGCCGCCGACAGGCCGGAACCATCCGGGGAGGGGCGATATGACAGCGGACAACACCGCGGTTGACGAGTCATTGGACGTCATCACCGACGCTTTGCTGACCGCCTCCCGTTTGCTGATGGCGATCTCGGCGCGCTCGGTGGGCCAGGTCGACGAGACCATCACCATCGCGCAGTTCCGCACGCTGGTGATCCTGTCGAATCGCGGCCCGGTCAACCTCGCCACCCTCGCCGGCCTGCTGGGCGTGCAACCGTCGGCCACCGGCCGGATGGTGGACCGGTTGGTCGCCGCCGGCCTGATCGACCGGTTGCCCCACCCGACCTCGCGGCGCGAGCTGCTCGCCGCGCTCACCACGCGCGGTCGCGACGTCGTCCACCAGGTGACCGCGCACCGGCGCGCCGAGATCGCGGCCATCGTGGCGAAGATGCCGCCGCCGGAGCGCCACGGCCTGGTGCGGGCGCTGACGGCCTTCACCGCGGCCGGCGGCGAACCCGACGTCCACCTCGACGCCGAGGTCGACCTGTAGGCCGGCCCTAGCCGGCCCGCTTCTCGGCGGTCACCAGCAGGTATTCCCAGCCCATCGTGCCGTCGGTCAGGTGTTGTTGCGCGAGTTCGATGAGCTGGGCGTCGAGCTCGGCGGCCAGCACGCGGTTGTGGCCGATGTTCGCGTAGGCCTCGATCGTCGGGCCGTAGTGCTGCTTGAAGTACGCGTGCACGGCCTCGGCGCTGTCGAATCGGTTGACCGCCAACATGCCTCGCGTCGCGGTGAGGTCGCCGATCTGGTCGCCGAGCAGCGCGGCGACGTAGCCGGGGCGCCCCCAGAGCGCCGCCGGCGGCGCGGGGTGCGACAGGCTCGGCCGGTAGGGCCGAATGGTGGCAAGCATCCGGCCGAAGAATCCCTCGGGGGTCCAGCTGATCACGCCGATGGTGCCGCCCGGGCGGCAGACCCGGACCAGTTCGGTCGCGGCGCGCTGCTGGTTGGGGGCGAACTGCACGCCGATCGCCGACATGACGACATCGAATTCACCGTCGCCGAACGGCAGCGCCTGCGCATTGGCTTCCCGGTAGTCGATGGTCAGGCCCCGCGCCGCGGCCCTGGCCTGCGACCGGTGCAGCAGCTCGGGGGTGAGGTCGGTGGACACGACGGTGGCGCCGGTCGCGGCCGCGGGCAGCGAGATGTTGCCCGAGCCGGCGGCGACGTCGAGAACCCGCACGCCCGGCCCGATGCCGGTGGCCTCGACCAGGGCGGGTCCGAGCGGGGCCATCACTTCCTCGGCCATCAGCGCGTAGTCGCCCAGGGCCCATACCGTGCGATGCGTTGCGGCCACCGAGGCGTCGCTGATGGAAGCGTCGAGGGTCATCTAGACCTCCTTGAGAGGGGAAGGGGTTGTCTTTCGACCTCGTTGTCGACGTGAATCGGCTGAGCGGTTCACACCGGAAGACACTGACTCCTGGAAATAGTAGCCATAAGCAATAGTGTACGCACGCACATTCCGCCGGCGGGTCCGGCCCGCGTCAGCCGCTTTCTAGACTGACCCGGTGCGCCTTGTCTTCGCCGGAACCCCCGACCCCGCGCTTCCCGCACTGCGCCGCCTCATCGACTCGCCGCGTCACGAGGTGGTCGCGGTGCTGACCCGTCCCGACGCCGCGGCGGGACGGCGCGGCAAGCCGGAGCCGTCGCCGGTGGCCCGCGAGGCGCTCGAGCGCGGCATCCCGGTGCTGCGGCCGTCGCGGCCGAACTCCGACGAATTCGTCGGCGAGCTGACACTGCTGGCCCCGGACTGCTGCGCGGTGGTGGCCTATGGCGCGCTGCTGCGCGACGGCCTGCTCGCGGTGCCCCCGAAGGGCTGGATCAACCTGCACTTCTCGCTGCTGCCCGCCTGGCGCGGCGCCGCCCCGGTGCAGGCGGCCATCGCCGCGGGGGACAGCATCACCGGGGCCTCGACGTTCCGGATCGAGCCGAGCCTGGACTCCGGCCCGATCTACGGCGTGGTGACCGAGACGATCCGGCCCACCGACACCGCCGGGGAATTGCTTGGGCGACTGGCTGTTTCGGGTGCCGAACTGTTGTCGGCCACGCTGGACGGCATCGCCGACGCGACCCTGACGCCGGTGCCGCAACCCTCCGAGGGGGTAAGCATCGCGCCGAAGATCACCGTCGAGCAGGCCCGGGTGCGCTGGGACCTGCCGGCCCAGGTCATCGACCGCCGCATCCGAGCCGTCACCCCCAACCCCGGCGCGTGGACGTTGCTCGGCGACCTGCGCATCAAACTGGGCCCGGTGCAGACTGCCGACGCCGCGACCCCCGGCCCCCCAGAACCGTTGCCGCCCGGTGCCATTCACGTGGACCGCAAGAGCGTCTGGGTCGGCACGGGTTCGGATCCGGTGCGGCTGGGCCAAATCCAGCCGCCCGGAAAGAAATTCATGAACGCGGTCGACTGGGCGCGCGGTGCGCGGCTGGACCCCGCGGTGCGGGCGACATGACCACCGGCCGCGACAGGCCGGGGCGCGGGCGGCCGGAGCGCAAGCCGCCGCGCCCGCAGCAGCGCGACCGCCGGCCCCAGCAGCGCGACCGCCGGCCGCCGCGCCGGCCGCTGCACCGGGCCCGCGCCGCCGCGTTCGACGTG
>NZ_LZLL01000324.1:0-11214 GCF_001669335.1 Mycobacterium sp. 1245852.3
GCTGGCGGCCACCCCGAAGATCAGCACGTTGGCTTGGGAGATGCCGTATACGTTGACGCCGAGCACCGCCCCGAAAGCGAAGATCGCCGCCAGCCCATCGCGGAAGAGGGCGCTGGCGAACAGGAAGTACACCAGGTTGCGGTCGCGCTTCCACTCCTCGCTGACCTCGGTCCACAACTTTCGATAGCCGCCCAGCATGCTGGTCGGCTGATACTCCTCCGAGGACGCGGTGAGCCGCTGCGCGACGAACAGCAGGGGCAGCGCCAACACCGCGAACCAGATCGCGGCCACCACCATCGCCTCGCGGACGTAAAGCCCGTCCCGCAAGGGAACTCGCAGCAGACCGCGCTTCGCGTCAGGACCGCCGCCGGACCCGGAGATGAACCCGGTGTAGATCACCAGCAGCAGCAGAACGCTTCCGACATAACCTGACGCCCAGCCGAACCCGGATATCCGCCCGGCAGTCTGCGGCGTGGAAAGCTGACGCAGCATGGCGTTGTACGGGACGCTGGCCAAATCGCCGCACGCCGCCGTCGCCCCCAGCAGCACCAGGCCCGCCCACAGGTAGCCGGGACGGTCGCGGATGAAGAACATCGCACCGGTCAGCGTCACCGCTGTGGCGGTCAGCACACTGAGCGCCACCCGCCTGCGATGCGGGGATTCCACCCACACGCCGACGGCCGGCGCAAGCACGGCGACGGTCAGTCCGGCGATGGCCGCCGCGCGGCCCAACCAGCTCGCCGGGGTGGTGGCACCGGATATCCCCACCCCAACGCTGCTGGTCAGATAGACGGAGAAGACGAAGGTCGCCACGATCGCGTTGAGGCCGGTCGAACCGCAGTCCCAGAGCGCCCAGGCCAGCACGCGCGATCGCGCGGGGGTGGCGGGATGCGGCTCCGGCTGGCTCATGCCCGGCACTCTATAGGCGCCCGCGATCGCCCGCGGGCCGCGTTGCGCCCGCTGTCTACGATTGGCGCATGCCGTTACCCGCCCCAAGCGCCGAGGCGCGCGCAGTTGTCACCGGAGCTTCGCAGAACATCGGTGAGGCACTCGCCACCGAACTCGCCGCACGCGGACACCACCTGATCGTCACCGCACGTCGCGAAGACCTGCTCAAGGACCTGGCCGCCCGGTTGACCGGCAAGTACGGCGTCACCGTCGACGTGCGCCCCGCCGACCTAGCCGACCCGGGCGAACGGGCGAAGCTGTGCGACGAGCTGGCCGCCCGCCCCATCTCGATCCTGTGCGCCAACGCGGGCACCGCGACCTTCGGTCCGGTCGCCACGCTCGATCCGGCCGGCGAGAAGGCGCAACTGCAGCTGAATGTCCTTGGGGTGCATGACCTTACGCTGGCCGTGCTGCCGGGAATGGTCGAGCGGAAGTCCGGCGGCATCCTCATTTCCGGTTCGGCGGCTGGTAATTCGCCGATCCCCTACAACGCCACCTATGCGGCGACCAAGGCGTTCGCGAACACCTTCAGCGAATCGCTGCGCGGTGAGCTGCGCGGGTCCGGCGTCAACGTGACCCTGCTGGCGCCGGGCCCGGTGCGGACCGATCTGCCCGACGACACCGAGGCCTCGATCGTCGAGCGGCTGGTGCCGGACTTTCTGTGGATCTCGACCGAGCACACTGCGCGCGTGTCGCTGGATGCGTTGGCGCGCAACAAGATGCGCGTCGTCCCGGGTCTGACGTCAAAGGCCATGTCGGTGGCCAGCGGGTACGGCCCGCGCGCCATCGTGGCGCCCATCGTGGGCGCGTTCTACAAGAAGCTCGGCGGCGGATAGTTCCGGCGGCGGCGTAGCGGCGTCGTAGCGGCGGCGGCTCCCTGGGCGTAACGCAGCGGCGATTATCAGCCCGATTTTTCGCCGTGGCGTTACGCGCGCGACGAACGGCCAGCGCTACTTCCGGCGGCGGCGCCCGGTGCCGAAAATGTTTTTCACCACTTCACGTATCGCGGTGTTGATGCCGCTTTTCACCGTCGGGTTCTGCAGCACTTCCTCCCACATCGAGGGACCCTTTGGCCCCGCCGGCTCCGCCGGCTCCGGCATCGGCGGGACCGTCTCATTCGACGGGACCGGCGGGTAGTCCGACTGGGTTTGCGGCGCCCGTGACGCGGGTTGCGCCGGGGGGCCGGCCTGTGGCCGCGCCGGTTGGGCAACGGTCTCGCCGTAGGTCGCCTGCAGCGCACTGTTTTTCGCCGCTGACTTGATTGCATCGTTGCCGATCGAGGCCATCAACGAGCGGGGCACTCGCATGCGGGTCCACGCGACCGGCGTCGGCGCACCCTTCTCGGACAGCACGGTCACCACCGCCTCGCCGATCCCCAGCGACGTCAATGCCGATTCCAGGTCGTAGACATCGGTTTTCGGGTAGGTGCGGACGGTCTTGCTCAGCGCCTTCTGGTCGTCGGGCGTGAACGCGCGCAACGCGTGCTGAATGCGCGCGCCCAACTGGGACAGGATGTCGTTGGGAATGTCGGTGGGCAACTGGGTGCAGAAGAACACCCCGACGCCCTTCGACCGGATCAGCTTCACGGTCTGCTCGACCTGCTCGAGAAAAGCCTTGGACGCGTCGGCGAACAACAGGTGCGCCTCGTCGAAGAAGAAGACCAGCTTCGGCTTGTCCACGTCGCCGACCTCGTCCAACACCGTGAACAGGTCGGCCAGCAGCCACATCAGGAAGGTCGAGAAGATGACCGGGCGCAACGACTGACCGCCGAACTCCAGCAGCGAAATGATGCCGCGGCCCTCCTGAACGCGTAGCAGATCCCGCGGGTCGAGCTTCGGCTCGCCAAAGAACGTGTCGCCGCCCTCGCCCTCGAGGTTCACCAGTGCCCGCAGGATCACCCCGGCCGTCGTGGACGACACTCCGCCAAGGGATTTCAGGTCTTCCTTGCCCGCGTCGCTGGTCAGGTGGGTGATGACATCACGCAGCTGGTTCAGGGTCACCAGGGCGCTGTTGTTCTCCTTGGCCCAGTGGAAGATCAGCCCAAGCGTCGACTCCTGAGTGGCGTTGAGCCCCAGCACCTTTGACAACAGCACGGGGCCGAAGCTGGCCACCGTAGCCCGGATCGGCACACCGACCCCATCGGTGCCCAGCGACAAGAACTCGACCGGAAAACCGGTCGGCTCCCAGTCGTCGCCGGTGTCTTTGGCCCGCGCGGCCGTCTTGTCGTCGCCCTTACCGGGCTGGGCAAGCCCGGACAGGTCGCCCTTCACATCGGCCATCAGCACGGGAACACCCGCGGCGCTGAGCTGCTCGGCGATCAGTTGCAGCGTCTTGGTCTTGCCGGTGCCGGTGGCGCCGGCCACCAGGCCGTGCCTGTTGATGGTGGCCAGCGGGATACGGATCTGTGCCGTCGGATCGGCCGCCCCGTCGATGACGACCGTGCCCAATTCGAGTGCTTGGCCACCGACGGCGTAGCCCTCGGCGATCCGCGTCGCGGCCGTGGCCGCTGAATCGGTGCTCATCGTGCTGCGCCCCTCTTCCCCGGTGATTCGGCATGCAGTTCGACAACGCTCACCCTACTTCTCCAGCTAAGGCGCGGGCGTCACCTGCGCGTAGTGCACTGGGTGGCGGCCCGCAGCGCCCGGCTCCGCCGCGCTTGCGATCGCCACTAGTCCGACGGTGGCGACCCGCAGCGCCCGGCTCCGCCGCGCTTGCGATCGCCACTGGTCCGATGGTGGCGACCCGCAGCGCCCGGCTCCGCCGCGCTTGCGATCGCCACTAGTCTGAGCGCTGTGCGAGACGAACTGGTGTGGATCGACTGCGAGATGACCGGGCTTGATCTGGGCTCGGACAAGCTGATTGAGATCGCGGCGCTGGTGACCGACGCCGATCTGAACGTTCTCGGCGACGGGGTCGACGTGGTGATCCATGCCGACGACGCCGCGCTCGCGGCGATGGGCGACGTGGTCAGCGAAATGCACTCGCGCTCGGGGCTCACCGACGAAGTGCGGGCCTCGACCGTCGACCTGGCGACCGCCGAGGCGATGGTGCTCGACTACATCGGCGAACACGTCAAGCAACCCAAGACGGCGCCGCTGGCCGGAAACTCCATCGCCACCGATCGCGCCTTCATCGTGCGCGACATGCCCGCCCTGGACGCCTACCTGCACTACCGCATGATCGATGTGAGTTCGATCAAAGAGCTCTGCCGCCGCTGGTACCCGCGGATCTACTTCGGTCAGCCGGTAAAAGGCCTGGCCCATCGCGCTTTGGCCGACATCCACGAGTCCATCCGCGAGCTGCAGTTCTACCGCCAGGCCGCGTTCGTCGCGCCGCCGGGCCCGTCTACCAGCGAAATCGAGGCGATCGTCGCCGCCCTCGATGGCGGAAAAGACGCACCGGGACCAAACGATTCGGCCTCCGCGCCGCCGACCGGCTAGTATCGACGTCGCCGCTCGTTGACCGACATCGTGCGCAGGTCGGCTTGCGGCCGTGGTGGGTGTAGTTCAGTTGGTAGAGCGTCAGGTTGTGATCCTGAATGTCGCGGGTTCGAGTCCCGTCACTCACCCCACAGGTCAGGGAGCATCACCGCTCCCTGACCTTTTATGGTGTTACCGACTCGGCGCGATGCCGATGCACCCGTGAGTGGAAGGTAGTGACGAGACAACGCCCCGCCCCGCCCCGACCCCGGCGCCTGCGCCCGGGGGCAGCGGCCGTCGTGGGGGTCGCGCTGTTCCTCGCGGGTTGTGGCGGGTCGAGTCACACCACGACGACGGTGATGTCGACACTGCCACCAGAAACCAAGACGGTGACCAAGACCGTCGCCCCGCCACCCCCGCCGGGGCCCAAGACATCGATCGAGAACAACGGCACCTACATCGTCAACAAGGACATCGCGGCGGGCACCTACCGCAGCGATGGCGCCAAGTCCGGGTGCTATTGGGCGAGGCTGCGCAGCTTCGATACCAACGACATCATCGACAACAACGTCGGCGACGGCCCCCAGGTGGTCCGGATCCTGCCGACCGATACCGCGTTCATGACCCGAAGCTGCGGGAGCTGGCACAAGATCGACTGACCGCTACGTCAGGTGTTGGCGTTGCCCGCCTTCCACTGCGGCCACGGGATGTTCCAGTCGCCCAGCCCCTCGATCCCGGGCAGCGTCGGCCCGACCGTGTGCACCACCTCGACGATGTCACCGCTCTTGCTGTGGTCGTAGAACCACTCGGCGTTGCTGGGACTCACGTTCAGGCAGCCGTGGCTGGTGTTGGTGTGCCCCTGCGCGCCCACCGACCATGGCGCGGAATGGACGAAAACGCCGCTGTAGGACATCTGCGTGGCCCAGTCGACTTCGGTGCGGTATCCGTTGGGCGAGTTGACCGGAACCCCGTAGGTCGAGGAGTCCATGATGATGTGCTTGAACCGGGCGCCAATGATGTAGACGCCGTTGGCCGTTGGGGTGCTGTCTTTGCCCATCGACGTCGGCATGGTCTTGACAACATCGCCGTTGACCCGCACGGTCACCGTCTTGGTGGTGTCGTCGGCCGTCGAGATCACCTCGTCACCGATGGTGAAGTGAGTCTTGACGTTGTCCTCGCCGAACATCCCGTCGCCCAGGTCCACCCCGTAGGTGTTGACCGCCACGTCGATGGTGGTCCCTGACTTCCAGAAATGCTCTGGGCGCCAACGCACTTCGCGGTTGTTCAGCCAATAGAACGCGCCCTCGACCGGAGGGTTGGTGGTGATGTTGATGGCCTTCTGGGCCGCCGCCCGGTTGGCGATGTTCTCGTCGAAGCGGATCGCCACCGGCTCACCGATGCCCACCACCTCGCCGTCGGCCGGGCTGACGTAGGGCATGGTCAGGTGGGCGGGTGAACTGGTCTCGAACGACATCTGCTTGCTGGCCGCGCCGCCCAGGCCGGTTGCCTTCACGGTCAACGTGTAACGCCGGTTGTAGCCGAGCTGCTCGGTGGTCGACCACCGCAGGCCGTCGGGACTCAGCTGCCCGCTGATCGACCTGCCGTTCTCGTTGACCATGCTGACCGAGGCGAGCACGCCGTCGGCAACGCTCACCGTGACGGGCGCATCCACCGTCACACCGACGGCGCCGTCGGTCACCGAGGCGGTGAGCTTCGGGACCAGCAGGTCGGCCAGCGGGGTGCCCTTGTCGAAGATGACCTTCGCCGGTGCCGCCGCGTGGTTGCCATCGCAGGCGGCCGTGAACACAGCAATCGGAACGATGGCAGCCACCAGCCATGATCGGCGTTTCCGCAAATGCGCCATCCAGTGACCTTCCATTCAATTCTCCAGATGGTCACCGCTGACCAGCGAGGTAGCTGCAGGCATTCTAATGGCATCTACCGACGCTCCCGTGCCAGCTGAGCCGGGGCGTCCGTTCGGTGTCATCGCCGCAATGAAATCGTCATTTCCGGCGCGGCCAACAGCCAGCGGCGCCGACTACGCCGGCAAGTTGGACTCTTCGTGCAGTTCGGCGTCGCCCCTGTCGCGGGCGCTGACGGCCTCGACGCGCGCGAGCTTGATGATGGCCGCGGTCATCACCAGCGCCGCTGCCGTCAGGGCGATCATGCCGGGTCGACCGGTCTCAAGCGTCTCGCCGAGGACGACGACGCCCAGCACCGCCGCGACGACGGGCTGCGACACCTGCAGCGTGGGCATGGACGCGGTCAGCGGCCCCGCCCGAAACGCCGCCTGGCTCCACACCACGCCGCCCAGGGCGACAAGGATGCAGGCGTAGAGCTCCGGGGCGCGCATCACCGCGGCCGGCCCCTCGCCGAGCCGAGCGACGACCTCCTTGGTGAGCGCCGCAAAGGTGCCCCACAACGCCCCGGACACGAAGGCGAACAACATGGCGGCCACCGCGCCGCCCCGAATGCGGCCGGCCACCACACAGCCGATCAGGAGCGGCCCCAACACGATGGCCACCACCGCCCAGGTGCGAAGCGATGCGCCGCTATGGCCGGCTTGCGGATTGCCGACGACGACCACCACTGTCACCGCGGCGGTCAACAGCGCGGCCCACACCCATTCGCCTGCGGTGACGGCCCGGTGCGACAGCCTGGCGTTGAGGGGCAGCGCGAAGAGCACCGAAAACATCAGCAGCGCCTGGACCAGCAGCACCGAACCCTCGCCCAGGGCCGCGACTTGCAACGCAATGCTCGCCGCCAAGAGCAGCGTGCCCCACCACCACCGTTGGCTGCGAAGCAAATTGGCGAACAATTCGACGGAGCCTACCGCCCGGTCGGTGATGCGCTGGGCCGTGCGTTGCTGCAACACGTCGCCCGTGGCAATGCACAACGCGGAACTCAACGCGAGGAGAGCGGCGATCAGTGTGTGCGACATGAAAATCTCCGTGGGTGTCCGGCGTTTCGGACTTCGCGATATTGGAAAACCATTGGTGCACAATGCATGTTCGCGGGTCAGGTGCGCTCGGCGGCGGCCCTGTCAGTCCACCTTCTGGTCAATGACCGGCCCCCGTTCGGAGCGTCGCGGGCCCAGCGGCCCCGCCCCACCGCGACCTCGCCCTCTTCACCGGTTGCGGACCGCTCCCGCAGCCACACCAACGGCCGTGGGGCCCACCAGGTCCAGCGGCCCAGCAGGTGAATGAAGGCCGGTACCAAGACCATTCGGACCAGGGTCGCATCGACGAGGACGCCGAGCGTGAGGCCCAGGCCCAGCATGCGCATGAACGACACGTGCGCGGGGATCAAGGCGGCGAACGAGATCGACATGACCACAGCGGCGGTGGTGACCACCCGGCCGATCCCGGCGATACCCAGCGCCGTGCTCTCGTCGGTGGCGGCGCGCGCCTCGGCGGCCGTCGGCGGCGTCTCCCGGATGGCCTGCGAGGCCAGCCAGTATTCGTGGATGCGCGAAACCAGGAACACCTCGTAATCCATGGCCAGCCCAAAGGCGATGCAGAACAACAACACCGGGATGTTGGCGTTCAACGTCCCGTTGGGTGTGGTGCCCAGCGCGCCCAGGTGGCCGTCCTGGAAGATCCACACCATCGCGCCGAACGCCGCGGTCAGTGACAGCACGTTGCACACCAGCGCCTGCAGCGGCAGCACCGCGCTGCCGGTCAGCAGGAAGAGTAGGGCAAAGGTGATCAGGGCGATCAGCCCGAACACCAGCGGCAGTCGCTTGGTGATGGCGTCGACACTGTCGCGGTTGATCTGCGCAAGACCGGTCACCAGCACCGAGTGGCCGGCCGGCCCAGCGACCTGATGCAGTCGGTCGAGTTGCGTGTTCGAAGCCTTCGAATACAGCGGCGCAGTGCTCGACACCGTCAGAAACGCTGCGCCGTTGGCCATGCCGGTGGCCTCGGCGGGCGGCGCCACCCGTTTCCCGCCCACGAACGTGCCGGCCGGCGCGCTGACCGCGGAGACGTCGGCCACCCGGGACAGCTCGGCGGCGTAGCGCTCCAGGTCGGCGGGGGTCATGCCGCGAGCGTCGGGGACGACGACGGAGACCCCGGTGCCTAGCCCGTTAGCGAAATCGTTGTCCAACATGTCGGCAACCTGGCGCGCAGACGCCCCTTTGGGCAGCACCCGTTCGTCAGGGAAACCCCACTTCACCCCGAGGAACGGCGCACCGAGCAACAGCAGCAACACCACGACACTCAGACCGACCGACATGGCGTGGCGCAACACGTAGCGCGTCGACCGGTACCAGAACTGTGTCTCGAGCGGCTGGTGCGCGTGATCGCGGAACGGCCGCTGCCCGTGCAGCACGCGATGCATCACCCGACGGGCGTTCAGCGAGTCCAACCGCGGCCCCAGCAGGACGATCGCGGCCGGCGTCACCACGACAGCGGCAAGGGCCACGATGATCGCCGTGACCACGATCGTGTAGGTCGACGACTTGAGGAAGTACATCGGGAACAGCGCCATCACCGCCATTGACAGCCCGACGGTGGTGGCCGAGAACAGAACGGTTCGGCCGGCGGTGGCCATGGTCCGAAACAACGCCTGGTCCCGGTCCTCGGTTCGGGCCAGCTCCTCGCGATAGCGAGTGATGATCAACAGGTTGTAGTCGATCGCCAGGGCCAGACCCATCGCAATGCTCAGGTCCAGCGCATACGTCGACACGTCGGTGACGTAGGTGATCAGTCGCAGCACCGACATGGTGCCAACGATGGCCAATGCGCCCAACACGATCGGCAGCGTCGCCGCCACCACACCGCCAAGCACCCACACCAGCACCGCGAAGCTCAACGGAATCGCGATCGACTCCATCAGCATCAGGTCGCGCTGGTTCTGCTGATTGATCTGGGCGTACGCCACTGCCATCCCACCGGCGCGAACGGTGACGCCGTCCCGGTCGTGGACCACCTCACGCATGAGCGCGCTGGCGTACTCCTGGGCCTTGTTCTCCCCGCCTCTCAGGTCGGCCACGATCATCCCGGACTTGTTGTCCTTGCTGACCAGCTGGGCCGCGGTCTGGGGCGGCGAGGTCCACGCCGAAGAAACGTCGATGACCCAAGGCGATCGTTTCAGGTGATCGACGATGTCGGTGGCCACCTGGCGCGCTTTGTCGCTGCGGGCACCCGCGGGCGCGGTCAGCGCGATCAGCATCTTCTGGTCGGTTTGACCGAACTTGTCCCTGAGCAGTTCGGTCGCCCGCGCCGATTCCGAGGTCGGGTCCTGGAATCCGCCGGCCGACAGCCTGTTTACCACCGGAATCCCGAAGATCCCGCAGACCACCAGGACGAAAACGGCGGCCGCGATGATGCGTCTGGGCGCCGCGATGGCAAGTCGAGCGATTCCTCGCAGCACTGGCGTCCTTTCTTTTCCGGCGCCTCCGGCCTAGCTCTATACCCATACAGGGACCGTTTGACGCCCCCTCGGCAATCATTTCCGCCGATGCGTCGGAGACGCACGCGTGGCTTATGTAACAGTAAGACGGCCGCGTTAGCGCAATTGATTCCGTCACACCGGTGATCCGCCTTACACCCCTGCTCCTACTATGACGGCTTGTGGGCGGCGTCACCAACGTCGTTGCGACGTTTCACCACCCGGGACTCGGGTACCGAAGAAGGGCGGCATTCCAGTAAACGAGCTTTGTTGGATTCGGTGTGCACATCACGAATTCAGCTGGGCCAGTAGCGAATTGGATGAGCGATGAATGCAACAAAGGACGCTATCAGGATCAAGCATCCGACCGAGAAGGACTGGCAGGCCGTCTACGAGAACCAGGCGCGCGCATATGGGATTGCCGTGGACCCGCACGACGTCGCCGCCTGGACGCGGCGGGTCAACCTGCAAGACATCCTGATCGCCGAAGACATGTCCGATCCGGAAGAGCCGCACCTGGTCGGAACTTCCCTTTACTACCCACTGCGGCTCACCGTGCCAGGGGGCGCCAGTCTCGACGCCGCCTGGTTGTCGATGATCGCAGTCGCGGCGACGCATCAGGGACAAGGAATTTGGCAACAGCTCAGCATCCAGGGCTTCGCAATTTTGCAGGAGCGTGGTTATCCCATTCTTTGCGGCGTTCCCACCCAGCCAACGGTTTACGAAATCCTTGGGGCCGGGGTGGCCAGCTATGCCAGGACCTACGACATCGAGCCGCGTTTCACCCAGCTGCGCAACAAGCCCGACCGAAATCGGGCTCGTGAGGTCGACGCTGCCCAGGCGGCAAGCCTGCTGCCCCCGCTCTACGAGCGGTGGCGCGCCATAACTCCGGGTGCGCTGAGCCGAGATGATGCGTGGTGGGACGACATCCTCGAAGACAGGATCACCCAGCGGGACAACGGATCGACGCTCAATTTCATCGTTCATCCGGACGGTTTCGTGACCTACCGCGTCGTGGGAGCGTCGCCGCACGCCTATCGGCGGCCATTCGGCAGCGTGATCGTCCAAGACTTCTGCGCGGTCACGAACGAAGCCCACGACGAACTGCTGGCGACTCTGGTGGGCTCCAAAACGTTCGACAACATCGTGATGGAGGTCCCGGTCGATGACCCGCTCCCACTCAAACTCAAAGACCAGCTCGCCGCGAAAACGATAGGCATGAGCGATTTCCTGTGGCTGCGAATCATGAACGTGCCCGCCGCGCTCGGCGCCCGCGGGTATTCATCCGACGCCGACATCGTCCTGGACATCACGGACCCGCTCAGCGTCGCTGGTGGACGATTCCGGCTGCAGACACGCGATGGTGTCGGCGAGTGCACACCGCACGACGGGCCCGCGGACGTCCAGATAAGCCTCGGTGATCTGGGGACCATCTACATGGGGGCCCACCGCC
>NZ_LZLL01000325.1:0-3307 GCF_001669335.1 Mycobacterium sp. 1245852.3
GGCCCGCTCTACCAACACCTTTGGCGGTTTCACCGACGCCGGTGCGACGGCGCATCTGCTGGGCGAGCACCGCCCGGTCCTCGGGTCGATATTTGCCATCGTGCTGATGGACGCCTCGATCATCGGGGCCGCCGCGGTGACCCTGGCCACCAGCTATGCCTTCGGCGACGTGTTCGGGCTGAAGCACTCGCTGCACCGCGGCTTCGCCGATGCCAAGCAGTTCTACCTGTCCTATACCGCGATGGTGGTCCTGGCCGCGGCCATCGTGCTCATTCCGGGTGCCCCGCTCGGGTTGATCACCACCGCCGTCCAGGCCCTCGCGGGCTTGCTGCTGCCCAGCGCCAGCGTGTTTCTGCTGTTGTTGTGCAATGACCGAGAAGTGTTGGGGCCGTGGGTCAATCGCGCTTGGCTGAACTGGGTCGCCGGGCTGATCGTCGGCGTTCTGCTGCTGTTGTCCGGAATCCTGATGGCCACCACGCTGTTTCCCGGCCTCGATGTCGTCGCCGTCGCGGGCTATCTGACCCTTGGGCTGGTCATCCTCGCGGCGGCCGCGGCACCGGTGCTGCGCTGGCTGGCCCGCCGTCAGCCCGCACGGCCCCGGCCACAACTTCCGGGCCGCGGCGTCGATCGCAACACCTGGCGCATGCCGCCGCTGGCCCTGCTCGAACCTGTCACCTGGTCCCCCGGAACCCGGCTCGCGATGATCGCCCTGCGGGCCTATCTGGTCGTCGGGGCGTTGCTTCTGGTGGTCAAAGCGATCCAGCTCGGTCGCTGACCGCTTGGATCCGGCGGGCCACCTCGCCGTAGCGCTCGAAGCGCTCCTGGTCAGCGACGGAGTTGTACATCACCAATCGCGTTGCGGTTCCTGCGTACTTCGCCGTCAACGCGTCGGCCAACCCGTCCCAGGTCGACTCGGTGGCGAAGACAGCGATGTGATCATCGCTGACCTGGGCCGCCATGCCGGCGAAGTCGCCGGCTCTCTGCTTTTCCCGGATCCGGGCGGTCGTGCCCTCGAAACCCGCCTCGTCCCAGATGAATGCGTAGTTGGGCGTGCTCCCGTAGAAGGCCATGCTGGCACGCACGACTTCGCGCTGCCGGTCCCGCTCCTCGTCGGTATCCCCGACGATCGTCATGACGGGCACGATGATCGCGATGTCCGACGGTGAACGGCCCGCTTTCTGCGCGCCTTCGCCGACCGTCGGCAGAACGTGGCGGGCCAGGTAACCCGGTTCGCCGATCGGGTGGACGTGCACCCCGTCGGCCACTTCACCCGCCATCCGCAGCATCCACGGATTGACCGCTGCGATATCGACTTTGGGGTCGGGAGCGTCGATGGGCCCCGGGCTCCACTGCGGGGTGATGAAGTCGAGATCGTAGAAGTCGCCGTGGTGGTCGAGCCTCCCGGAACGAAACGCCTTGAAACACGCCTTGACGGCCAGCAGGTAGTCGCGCAGCCGGGGCCCGGGCCGTTCGAAGGCGGTGCTATAGCGCCGCACCACGTGGGTGCGCACCTGCGTTCCGAGGCCCAGCCGGAACCGTCCCTTGGTGGCTTCCTGCAGTTCCCAGGCCGCGGCGGCGGTCACGAAGGGACTGCGCGGGAAGGCCACCGCGACGCCCGTCGACAACTCCAGGTCCGGCGCGGCCTGCGACGCCACGGCGGCGTTCAGGTACGCGGTGCGGCCCGTCTCGGTGAACAACAAACCGGAGAACCCGACGGCTTGGGTCCGCCGGGCGAGCTCACCGATTTGGCCGAGCGGCTGGGGAATCGTCATCGCGTCGACGTGCATGGTGGGAGCGTACGTCGCGCCGCGGGCCGCGCCGCGCGGGCTCGTCAGCCTCGGCCGCGCGGGGTCAGCGTTTCGTCGGCCGCCGGCTCACCGGGGCGGTGAACCCTTCGGTGTCGTCGAAGAATGCCCATTGCCCGTCGTCGTTGACCTCCATGCGCCAACCCAGCTCGGTGTCGCCGCCCACGGAGCCGACGAACCAGGCGTGCGCGGCCTCCGCGTCGGCAAAGTTCTTCGTCGCGACGACCCGGCCACGCGGGTCGATGACGCGAAACTCGGGCATGGGATCTAAGTATCCCTGCCAGGCGGTTTTCAATCCCGGAAATCGCCTATTCGGCCCGGCACGCTGGGGCCGGCCGGCGCGGGGCTACAGCGTGCGGGCCAGCCGGTTGGCGAGGATCTCGGCAAACCTCGCCGGATCGTCGAGCGCACCACCTTCGGCGAGAAGTGCTGTGCCATAGAGCAATTCCGCGGTCTCCGCCACCGAGGGGTCGTCGCTGCGGTCCTGGTGCGCTTGGCGCAGGCCGGTGACGAGGGGGTGGTTGGCATTGAGTTCGAGGATCCGCTTGCCCACCGGAATGTCCTGTCCGGACGCGCGGTAGATGCGCGCGAGCGCCGGTGTGATCCCGAAGGCGTCGGTGATCAGGCAGGCCGGCGAGTCCGTCAGTCGGTTCGACAGCCGAACTTCCTTGACGTGGTCGGACAGCGTGTCCTTGAGCCAGGTCAGCAGGTCGGCGAACTCCTTTTGCTGCTCTTCGCGCTCGGCCTCGCTCTGCTCGCCGTCGGAGCTGAGGTCCACCTCGCCCTTGGCGATCGACTGCAGCGGCTTGCCGTCGAATTCGGTCACGGTTCCCACCCAGACCTCGTCGACCGGGTCGGTGAGCAGGAGCACCTCGTAGCCCTTGGCCTTGAACGCCTCGAGGTGCGGCGACTTCAGGATCTGCTGGCGCGACTCCCCCGTGGCGTAGAAGATCTGCGTCTGGCCGTCCTTCATGCGCTCCACGTACTGGGCGAGCGTGGTGGCTTCCTCCTCGCTGTGCGTCGAGGCGAATGAGGAGACCTGCAGCAGCGTCTCCTGGTTGTCGAAGTCCGACAGCAGGCCCTCCTTGACGACCCTGCCGAATTGGGTCCAGAAGGTGCGGTAGTCATCGGGGCGCTCGGACTGCAGATCCTTGATCGTGGCGAGGACCTTCTTGGTCAGTCGGCGCCGGATGGCCTTGATCTGCCGATCCTGTTGCAGGATTTCGCGGGACACGTTCAGCGACATGTCCTGGGCGTCAACGACACCCTTGACGAAGCGCAGGTACTCGGGCATGAGCTCGTCGCAGTCGCCCATGATGAACACCCGCTTGACGTAGAGCTGGATCCCGGTCTGGGCGTCGCGGTTGAACAGGTCGAACGGGGCGTGCGACGGGATGAACAGCAATGCCTGGTACTCGAAGGTGCCTTCGGCGCGCATCGCGATGACCTCGAGCGGGTCGTCCCAGGCGTGCGCGATGTGCTTGTAGAACTCCTTGTACTCC
>NZ_LZLL01000326.1:0-19409 GCF_001669335.1 Mycobacterium sp. 1245852.3
GCCCGTCGAGGGCCCGTACGAAGGCGACGGTCAGGCCCCAGAAGCTCCAGCGCTGCCGTCGGGCTCATCACGATGCGATTTTTGAGGGTCACCTCATTGATGGTCAGCGGAGCAGACAGGGTCTCCGCCAGTCCGTCATCATGCATGGACCCTCCCATCGTTGGTTGGAGGCAAGCATCGCGCATCGTGATGAGCCCGACGGCAGCGCTGGAGCTTCTGGGGCCTGACCGTCGCCTTCGTACGGGCCCTCGACGGGCTCGAGGTGGCGCGAGTGCGCCGCCTGCAAGTGCCCCGTGTAGGAGAAGCAATGCTTAGTGAACTTCACGACATCGAGCGAGTCGTCGACCGCTTTCGGGCGTTGCTCGGGGACGGCGCGGTCCGTGCTGAGTCTGCTGAGCTGAGTGACTTCCTCGATCCGTATCCGGTCGGCGACGCGTCCGAGTTCGCGCCCGGAGCAGTGCTGTCCCCGTCGTCAGTGGAGGAGGTGCAAGGGATCGTCCGCGTCGCCAACGAACTGCGCGTGCCGCTGTGGGCGACTTCGCGCGGCAAGAACAATGGCTACGGCGGTGCCGCGCCACGGCTCGCAGGCGCCGTGGTGGTCGAGCTGACGCGTATGAATCGCGTCCTTGAGGTCGACGAGGACGGCGCGTATGCGGTAATTGAGCCCGGCGTGCGCTTCCGTGACCTGTACGCCTACCTGCGTCAGCACGATCATCGGCTGTGGATATCAGTGCCCGAGCTTGACTGGGGCAGCGTAATCGGTAACGGGCTCGAGCGCGGTTTCGGCTACACGCCGTACGGCGCGCACGTGACCCGGCAATGCGGTTACGAGGTCGTGCTGCCGGACGGCGATCTGCTGCGGACCGGAATGGGCGCGATGACGGGAAGCAAGTCGTGGCATCTGTACCGGCCGGGTTACGGGCCGTCGGTCGATGGACTCTTCCAGCAATCCAACCTCGGCATCGTCGTCAAGTCCGGAGTGTGGTTGATGCCAACGCCTGAGACATTCAAATGTGTCGACATCGGTGTGCCGCGGTTCGAGGACCTCACCGCGCTGGTCGACGTACTGCGTCCGCTGCGGATCGACGGGACCATCGCCGGCACTGCACTGATCGGCGGCGCTGTCGGCGCGGCAATGCTGGCGACCGGACAACGTGCACCATGGTACGACGGCCCGGGCGCCGCTCCCGAAAGTGTCGCGCGGGATGTGATGGACGCCTTCGGGATCGGTCGGTGGAACATGTCCTTCGGCCTGTACGGCTCAGCTGCGCGCGTCGCCGCGGACTTCGAAGCCGTCCAGCGGGCATTCTCGACAATCGATGGCGTCGACATCAGGTCGACGACTTACCCCGGTGACGTCGGCGCGGATGAGGTTGCTCCGCAGCACCGCACACGCTCAGGTGTGCCAAGCATGAATGCCGAGCGAATGATCGAGTGGCGCGAGCGCACGCCTGGGACCGGAGCGCACACCTGCTTCTCGCCCGTCGTACCGTTGCGCGGGGCGGACGCCATGCGCGCCGCCGAAATGGTCCGCAGCCGTTGCGAGCAATACGGATTCGATTACCTGGGAGTATTCCTTGCTGGCGAGCGGTACTTGAACCACGTCGTAGAATTGGTCTGGGATGGAAGCGACGCGGAACAAACCCGCGCTACGCGCGAGCTGTTCGGCGTGCTCATTGAGGACGCCGCCGCGGAAGGGTACGGCGAGTACCGCACTCATCTGGCCTTCATGGACTTGGTTGCGCAGCAGTTCGACTTCAACGGCCATGCTCTCCTGCGTCTGCAAGAGACGATAAAAGACGTGGTGGACCCCAACGGTATTCTGGCGCCCGGTAAGTCGGGTGTCTGGCCCGCGTGGATGCGAGACGGACGGAAATGATGACCTGTCGAGTCGGCGCTGCGGGCGGCTTTTTCCCGACGTTCGGATTGATGGGCACGTGAATCACGAGATCTGTGGTTTCGGCCCTAGGTTGCGCCAGGCGTGGAGGTGCGGGTCACTGCGCCCCGGCTGAGAAGCAGTGCCAGGACACACAACTGGACGTGGGCGCGGATGCGATCCTCGCGGTGGTGCTGGACGGGGCGCAGTCCGAAGCTGGTTTTGCAATTGCGCGAGCCGCGCTCGACGCCGGTGAGTTGCTTTTAGGCGCTTCGAGGATCCGCCACGAAGATGAGGAAACAGTCCGTCATTTCGATGGGCATACCGTGACGCTGCTCCCAGACCGGAGGACCCACTCGTTCTTCGGAAAACGTTTCCGCCAGAACGCCAAACGCCGCGGCAAAAAATGCATGATCGTCGCAGTTGCGGAGACTCGCGACTAGCCGGAAGCGGCTGGGCGTCAACGGTGAAGCGGTGTTGCAGCTGTCGCCACTCGCGGTTCCCGATGAGGGATTGCCGCCGGATGCTGGCCGGCCTGTCCGACGACGCCGCGGTCGCTCGCTCGGCTGCCGCGGTGCCCGGATTTGAAATATGGTTGAGTACAACAAAGACGACCGTGGCCCGGATCTGTTCACGGGTTGACGCATTGCCATTGGCCATCGAACTCGCGACTGTGTGACTGCGGGCAATGTCGCTCGAACAGATCGTGGAGCGCCTGGCCGACCGGTACGCCCTGCTGGCCCGCGGCGGCCGCACCGAATCGACACGCCGACGAACTTTAGCTTGAGTGTCGACAGGAGTTATGACCTGTGTGCAGCGGGTGTGGCTCGGCTGTCTGTGTTCGCGGGAAGCTTCGAACTCGAAACGGCAGAATACATCTGCGGCGCAAGGCCCAGCCGAACTAGGTGTCGATGATTTGCTTTCCTCAATGATGGACAATCGATTGTAGTTCGGTCGGATCCCATCAGGCAGTGAGATTTCGGCTACTTGAAACGCTACGGGATTACCTCTGGAACAGGCGGAACGAAGCGGGCGAATGCGACAAGATCCGCCGTCGACACCCGAGTGGTATCGGCGATTGGTTAACCAGGCCGTGGCCGATTACTTCTGTGTGCGCGACAGGTCGCTCGTAATTGGCGGCTAGGCGCACAAGAGTCCGATGTGCGGGCCGCCTTGGAGTTCGGTATGGCCGCATATCCTTGAAGGTCGCGCTCGAGATCATCGGCACCCTTTATCCGTTCGGCTTCGCTCGCGGAGCTATGACTGAGACCTTCCGGTGGCCCGACCGCGCGCTCGCGGCGACGAAGGTTGAGCCGACGCCTACTTGGATACGAGCGTTCTATCGGGGGGCGTTGTCGGCCCACCTTCATGGTCTCCCGGGTGATATTCAGCCAGGTGCGACGTCGGCCGCCGAAGCGGAGCGCCTCGTTCAGCACATCACTGATCCTGCGTCTCACGGCCTGACTGCCGTCTCTGTCGGTTATGCGGTAATGCTCTAGCGGCGATCTTCAGCACGCCAGCGCATGCCTCGATGACGCCCTTGCGCGAAGCGACGATCCGACCGTGCAGGGCGCGGCGATGACATCGAGGACTAGGCTCTCGAACTTCAGGGAAATGTCAGCAAGGCGCTCATATGGCAGGAAAAACCCTTGCGCTAACCGAATCGCTCGGCGAGTCAGTGTATCGCTCGTGGGTCCTGTGGCGGGTGGGGATTGGTTGGTGGCGGCGAGGAAAGTTAGAACGTGCCGAGCAACAATTCGGCAAGGGTCTCGAATTTACTCGGCTAGTTGATGACTAACGCCATGTGCTGCGTGTCTGGAGGCACTGGCATGGTCTGCCGCGCCAAGGAGCAACCGACCCGAGCCGTTGTGTTGATGGCGGCAGCAGACAGTTTCGGTGGCGCGGAAGCTGCTCCGTCGATGATCTTCCCCGATGTGGCGGAACTTCATGACGATTGCGAAGGTCTGACGCGAAACGCATTGGGCGACACGGCGTCAACACTTCCTGGGACGAGGGATATTCGATGCCGTTCGACGGGGCGGTTGATTTCGCGCTCAGGAAGTAAGACGCCACGTACTGCACCGGACCGCCGTTCATTTCAGCATCACTGCGGAACGCTGCACCTCCCCGCTGCGCGGCTAGTGTAAGGCCTCCCTCGATGGCATCGGTCCGATGCGCTAGCTGGCGGGTCTCGAAAAACCGCGGTCATTTGAGTCCGCGCGTCCAATAGATGAGGGGCCGCGAGGCGGTGATCACCAACGGCGCCGAGCCGTATCGTGCTGCCACACCAAGGTCCAGTACTGCCTGCGCAGACCGTCCGAACACACGATGACGGCTAACGCTAGGGCTTCGCCGCCGTAGCCACTCTGTTGACCAGCAGCTCGACCGATATCACTTTAGCTCACATACCTCGAGACAACACTCGAGCGGCCTTCGGTGCCTAGGCCTCAGACGCGAGCCAGCATCGAACCGGCTGGTCGACCTGGAATGTGTTGTGCGACCACGCCCGACCCCAGTGGGGCCACTCGATTGGGTCCTAGTTCGCGGATGCTCCAATCGATCCACCCCGACATAGTGTGGCCAGGCGAGATCGTAAGGTCGTTATCACGTAGTTAAGTCACCTCATGACGCAAACAACATGTGCTCAGCGTGTTCGACGGGGCGCCGACACGCTCCGCGGGATTGAGATCATCACTCGTGCAAGCAAAACGCCAAAGCCGGCCCTGACCTCCTGCCGGCGTGTTTGGCCGCTCGCTGGATCGCGGCGAGGTGTATCACAAAACCGTCATCTCCTGGATCGTCCGAGTACTCCACGTCAGCTAGAGTCAACGAACGAGCGTTCATACGAACGATGTCATGTAACTTTGACCCTGTGGCACCCAGTGCATCAGCACGTTCGGCGACTCGTCCACGGACCGCGCCGGCGCGGCGCCGTGCTGCAACCAAGACCAGGGCGGACGTCCCAAACGGATCGCCAGACGACGAGGCAGCAGGTCGCGGCCAGCGGCGCCGCCGCTCCGACGATCCGGGACGACAGCGGAATCCTGCGCGTACTCGGCAGCTGATCCTCGACGCGGCCAACGAGGAGTTCGGCCGCTATGGTTACGACGGTGCCCGAGTGATGCGGATCGCCGAACGCGCGGGAGTGGCCCACCAACTCATTACCTATCACTTCGGCGGCAAGAAGGGCCTCTTCGAGGCGCTTAGCGACCGATGGGTGAACACAGCCAAGGGCTTGACTGACGCCGACGTGCCGTTCGTGGAGATACTCCCGGCGATAATTCGTCAAGCAGCAGACGACGCATCGTGGGACCACGCGCTCGTCCGCGAAGGATATGGTCCAGACCACGCCCGCCTCGTCGAACGCTTGGCGCCCTTCTTGGCCAACGCCTATAAACGGCAGGAGCGCGGTGAGATCGCGCCCGACCTCGATCCAGGCATCGTCGCGCTGATGTTTTTCGCAGCCAACATGGCGCCCGTCGCGCTACCCCACATCACGCGTGCGCTTTCTAAGGTGGATCCCGACGACCCAAAGTTCCTCGACTACTACGCAGAGCAGTTGAGCCGGGTGGTCAAGTACATAGGCGCGTCCCCAACAACATCGAGCTCAGCGTAGGCGGTTGACTTTTCCGGATCTGATCTGCCGGACCTGCTGGCTCGCCAGTTAACCGTGCGCCATCCAGTGAAAGCCTCACGACGATCGCGACATCGCACCACACGCCATAGCGTCCACGTGCCGAGGTTCCCTCGAGCGCCAGGCGAAACATCTGGCAAGCCTATTGCTGGCCCCAGATTGTGACAGTCGCAGAAGACGCAGAAGACGTGGCCGCGTACTCATGGGCATCGCGCCAGAAACGCTGCAGTGCTGACGACTCAACACGCGGTCGAGCCGCAGCTGCTCTTTAGCAAGCGCGGACCGCGTGCAGCGTCAGCTCGCCAACGGAGCAGCTCTCCCGTCGCCATATCATCCGCTCCTCGGGCGGCCCGGGCTTGCGCGGCGATTCGTCGAGACGAACTAGGCCGACCGCGTGAGTCCGTCGCCCACACTTCTTGCTGCGCCTGGAGCTCGAAGTAAGCAATGGCGTCCAAGCAGGAAGTCCCAAACGTTTGACTTCGTCACCGCCGAAGCTTGGGGGAAGGCGTGGAAGAGGACAGCTCCTTGGACAACCTAGATATGTGGTCCCCGAGGCGCTTGGTGCGCTGGTTCTCCACGATGCAGTGGCTATGACGCGACGACCGCGAACCAGCGGGGAAAGAGTGCCGCGACGGTGCCACGAATTTCGGTGACAACGACTCGCTTATCTCTCCGCTTCGTTCCCGCATGAGGTGCCCGAATACCCTGCCCAGCCCCAAATGCGGCTGGCCGGGTCCGCGACAAGAGGCGCGCAGCCTTCCGTCCGTAAGCTCAGATTGTCAGTGCGGTTTCCACTTCGATCAGCGCGGGCATGCCGCTACCAAGCGCGGACTTGAACGCCGCGGCGAAATCGTCGACGTTGTTCACAGAAGTAGCGCTCACACCATAGCCTTGCGCGATCTGGACAAAGTCGATGCCCGGGACGTCCATCCCGGGAACCTCACCGACCTCGAGGACCCCAGCGAACCAACGAAGCGCTCCATAGGTTCCGTTCTTCAGAATGATTGTGATCACTGGGATTTCATAGCGGGCGGCCGTCCATAATGCCGTAATGCCGTAATTCGCCGACCCGTCGCCGATCAGTCCCACCACCTGCCGCTCGCGGTGAGCCAGTTGGGCGCCGACGGCAGCGGGCAGACCAAAACCCAGGCCACCGGATGCAGCGAGGAAAAAGCTGCCTTGCCGGTCGGCGTTGAGTTGTGCCCAGAACTCACCCATTGTGGACGTTGATTCCTTGACCCATACAGTGTCTGCTGGGGCCAGCGCACGCAGCTCGGCGAAGAGCCGCTCCGGGTGGACTAGGTCGTGAGAAGTAGGCGGCACCCGATAGTCGGGCAGTTCGGGAAGCTTCGGCCGTCGGCCGGGGGTCACGGCGTCAGCCAGTCGTGCCAGGGTGTCGCGTATCCCTGCGACGTACGCCTCTCCCATGGGCGCACGCGCCGCCTCCGCCGGATCGCTCGTGATGTGCAGCAGCCGAACGCCGGGCGCCAAGTACTCCCCCGGCTCGAATTGGTGATAGCGAAATACCGGGGCACCGACCACCAGAATAACGTCGTGGCCCTCGAGCGCCTTGGTAACACCATCCACCGAGGCCACCAGCGGACCGCGAAAGCTGCGGTGTCGGGTGGGAAACGACAGGCGCGGCGTTGTCGGCGGAAGCCAGACGGGGGCGTCTAGGGCCTCGGCGAGTCGAACCGCGTCGTCGTTGGCGCCTTCGGCGTCGACATCAGCCCCCAGCAGCAGTACCGGATTCACCGCTTTGTCGAGCACAGCTACCAGGTCTGTAAGTTGTTCGGCACTTAGGCACCCGCCAGCGGTGGTCCGTCTGCGCAGCAGATGTCCGGATTCAGCGGGTGCCTCCCGAGCCCAGTCGTCGTAGGGCACGGCCAGGAAAACGGGACCCTTCGCGGGCAATGTCGCCATATAGATCGCTTGGGTAATCGCCCGGGGGACATCTTCTGCGCACGTCGGCTGGCAGCTCCACTTCACCAGCGGCCTGGGCAAGATTTCCGGCTCGACGATAGAGAGCATGGTCTCCTGCCCGACAGTGCTGCGGACTTGCTGACCAGCCATGATGACCAGCGGACTATGGGAGTACACGGAATTTGTCAGTGTTCCCAGGGCATTGCCGGTTCCTGCCGCGGCGTGCAGGTTGACCATCACGGCTTCACCGCGCGCCTGCGAATAGCCATCCGCCATCCCCAGTACAGCACCCTCGTGAAGACCATGGATGTATTGGAAGTCGTCAGGCATGCCGGCCAGGAAGGGCAGCTCGTTGGAGCCCGGGTTGCCGAAGATCATCGTCACCCCGTGCGTCCGCAGCAGCTCGTACGTTAGCTCGTGCACGGTCGTCATTGGTTCCACATCCTCTGGATAGTTAGGTAGGGCTCAGGCGTCGCAGATGAGGTCATTTCATGCCGGCGGCATGCGCCGCGCCATCTGTAAATGGGCGAGAAGCCACTGCTGGTCGTGACGAACCCAGACGCGGGTGACAGCCGCCTGGATCACAAACGGTGGTACGCCTGGCACGAAATTGACGTCGAACTGCTGTATGCAGCTCACCGTGGCCGTAGCCCCAAAATCGCGGACCGTGGGGGTAAGCACTTGGAGGCGGGTGGGGCGAGGCCGTGCGTTGGAGTCGGCTATGAATTCCTCGGCGTTGTGGATGTGCCCGACAGGGCTGTGTACTGCGACGAATTCGGGATGCAGCAGAACACGCATGTCCTCCGTAGTCTCTGCCGTGAAAGCCTCCGCCCATGTGGCCTCGGCCTCCTCGATGCTGGTGATTAATCGTGTGTTCAAAGGATTCCCTCGGGAGAGTTGTGCGGGGTTATCAACGTCTAACCAGACTCGATCGCCGTCAGCTGCTCCAACACCGCATCGGTAGGCACGATCAGCTGATCCCTACCTCTGGCGCCCTGGGTCAAACCATGCTGTTGCAAGGGCACAACATCGAGCGCCGCCTCAAGCGCGTTAAGGGTCCACGGCTGCTCGTCATTGGCGATGTGGTAGGTGGTGTTCCATCCGTCATAGACCGTCACATCATCACCCGCGATCCCGAAAATCCTTCCCGTGAAACGACATAGTGGCGACGCGAGGAAAGTGGCGAAGGTTCCTACGTGCTCGGGCGCCATGGGGTCAAATCCGTCCGGAACCTGGCTCATCAGCTCTTCTGCAACGAATTCGCTGATACGAGTGCGTGCGACGGGCGCCAGACCATTAGCACGAACGCCCAGGTGAGCGAGCTCAAGGGCACAGGCAATCGTCAACGCGGCGACACCCGCCTTCGCTGCAACATACATAGGATTGCCGGGTAGCGGGCTCAGACCAACACCCGACGATGTATTGATGATCCTTCTGCCAGCCTCAGGGCCCTGCTTGCGCCAATGCGCCCCCGCCCAGTGGCAAAGCGCGGCGGTCCCGGTCAGGCTGACATCAATCGTGCGCTCCCAGTCCTCGCGCGTCACTTCGTCGATGGTGGCGAACCGCACGATGCCAGCGTTGTTGATGATGATGTCAAGCCGCCCGAACGCCTCAAGCGCCGCCTCCACCACACCGCCGACCCGATCCCAATCGGAGATGTCAGTGCTATCGGCCACCGCACGGCCACCAGCACCGATGATGGACTGCGCCACTTCCTCGGCCGGCGCGCTGCTCGGGCTACCGTCGCCGTTGAAGTCCCCACCGAAATCGTTGACCAGCACCGCCGCGCCTTCGCGCGCAAGCGCCAGCGCATGAGCGCGACCAATGCCGCGCCCGCCGCCTGTGACGATTGCTACCTTGCCATCCAGATATCCCAACGCACCCTCTCCTAAATTGAGCGAAAACCATTCAGTCAGCAGGTCCCACGCGGATACGCGTAACCCAATTCTGGACTGTCCCAATATGTCTCACATATAACCGCGGAAATCCCGCGGCGCTGTCGTCAAACAGTTGCAATGCCCGCGCCGGCCGAGGCGGGCCCGCGAAGCGACCGCCGTAAGGCGGCCAAGTCGGCATAACCGCCCCACGGGTTGCAAACGCGCCCACAGCCGTCCCATTGAGTATTGCAATCAGGTGAACATTCATCAGGCGAAGTCGAGTCTTGCAGAACATTCATCAAACCGGAAGGGTCGACCGAAGAAACTTCGGCCGCGGCGTGCGACTGGGTAACAGCGCCGCAGAGGCCGGGCTGGGCGAGGGCCACTCATCCGTTGGGATGGGATGCAGTCATGCGGGCTTACCTCGCCGCGTAGGTGCCATAGATAAGCGACCGGGCGATGGCATGCTGGAACAAGTTGAAGTTCAAGTACGCGGGTGTCGCGTCACCGGAAAGTTCGAGCTTGTCGACGCCTACGGCATGTACGGCGATGAAGTACCGGTGGATACCGGTACCCGGTGGCGGTGCCGCGCCGACGTACCGCTTGAGGCCGGAGTCACCGGCCAAAGTAATCGCACCTTCGGCTAATTCCCTGCCATCACCGGCGCCGGCAGGCAAGTCCGTAACGGCGGCCGGCAGATTAAATACTGCCCAGTGCCAAAATCCGGACACGGTTGGCGCGTCAGGGTCGTAAACGGTCACCGCGAAACTGCGAGTTTCCTCGGGAAAACCCGACCAGCTCAGCTGAGGCGAGATATCTGAACCGCCGGGTGCCACGTTCCCGCTGACCTGGTCAATGGCCAAAGGCTGGCCGTTTGTGACCGACTCTGAAGTCAATGTGAAGGAGGGTAGCTTCGGCAAGTAGTCATACGGGTTGTACTCGATTGGCACGCGACAATATCCCTTTTCCTTGTGTGCGACAGGTACTTCCGGTGTCCGGTGGGCCGAACCACGGCTCGAGGCGGTCGCCGCCATCAACTCCGGTGCTCACAACCCAGCGTCCAGCACCCCCAAGGATGAGTCCGAGCGCCGGTGTGCGCTACCGACTTCTCAATGAGTGGAAATGAGAAGTGCTGCGGCTACATACCGATCAGTGGCGGCTCCGGCGGCCCATCGGTGCCACGGAAGTCAGAATGCCTCAGAGCCGATTCGCTTCGCGCCGGACTCCGCACAGCGGTTTAGCACTTGGTTTCAAATACGCCGCCATATGGCGGCGTGGTGATGTCATATGGCTGAACACAACCCGAGTCGCACTGGTGCGCTTGCCGTTCGAGCTGTTCGGATATTTCGAACGGTTGATGTGCTAGCGCAACTGAATTGCGGTTCATCACTGTTCGACAAGAAAAGATGGTCTAACATTTGCGCGAATCTAAACACCCCAGAGTTCAGTGAGGAAAATGAGCGCTTCTGCATGGGCGATGTTTCCTGCCAGTTCGCGGATCAATCTATGCGCTCGTTGGGGTATCGGGTACCCCTCGCTCACTGGGACGTCGCGGTGGGCGTGATTGCTTCGTTGGCGCCGCGGTGGAGCTGTGCCACGAGACAGCAGTCAAACGACTTGCGGGCAAGGATCATTCGAATCCGATGTAGCGGGTCGTGGCGGGTTCTTGAACACCTCAGCCGCCCGTCCGATCTACCGGCTGGATCAGAAGCACTTTATTACCACGACGCGAGTCAGCCCCCGCACTGTCCCGGTGGCGTTAAATACTTGGCAGAGTGTCGCTCGAGCCGCGCGGGCGGAAGATCGGTGGGGTAGCTGTCGAAGCGTCCCTCAGGGTCGTATTTAGCGCGAAGCTCCTCTAGGCGCGTGGCACTGTCTGGGTGCAGAACGGCCACTGGGTGCTCGTACAGATTAGAGTCCCCGACGTACCCGCCTCCGATTGAATACTTGTCGATACGCGCCATAGCGTCGTTATGCCACGCAAGCATATCTTCGTCCTGCGCGCTGTCCTCGTAGGACGCGTAGACCTGAAACGAGAGTTTCCCTTGCAGGCTGAAGGAGGCATTTGGATGTTGATCCAGCGTAAAGGTCGGCATCAGCCACACGGTCGAACGCGTCGTCGGCAGGGTATCGAGGATGGTGCGGGTGTCCTCCCACAGACCAGGGGCCCGGGTATCGTTTATCCACACGTTGTCGGACAAGTAGCGGATACCCTCTGGGTACATCTGGTCGAAGACCCCGTATAGCTGCTCAAGGAGGATTGGTTGGGCGGTTATGTGAAGGATCGCGCGGTCTAGATTCGGCGCTGTCTCCATAACGGATAGCTTCTCCGCCGCTTGGTCGAGGTTGTCGGCGAAGGCGTAGCCCAAAACCATCAACACGGTATTTTGCTGACCGAACGCCGGATTGGCACCGGCCATGATCAGTCCAAAAGGGTCCGCCTGCAAAAACCACGGCACCAGGTCGTCAAGGGCGGCCAGCGGATGCATCTGAACGGACAGAGCCACGGCACCCGGTAACGGCGCGAGGTCGAGGTACAAGCGGGTTACCACCCCGAAAAAGCCCGGGCCGCTGCCGCGCGCAGCCCACATGATGTCGGCGTGGTGCTCATCGGTGACGTGCAAAACCTCACCGTCGGCGTTCACCACGTCCAGAGCGTGCATATTGAACGCAGCCAGCCCGCGCTCTCGGGAATTGAGCCCGGCCCCGCCGCCAAGAATGTATCCAGTGAGTCCGACGGTCGGGCAGTGCCCAACCGGGAAGTACAGTCCCAGCGGGGTTAGCGTCTGTTCCAGGTCACGGACGCGCACGCCAGGCTCAATCGTTGCCGTGCGCGCCTGGACATCGACCTCGATCCCCTTGAGCTGCGACAGATCGAGCAGCAGCCCACCCTCGCGCACTGCATTGCCCACCCAGCTGTGCCCACCCGACCGCACCCCGATTGACAGGCCTTCTTCGCGAGCCAGCGCAACAGCGCGGGGGATGTCGTCCTGGCTGCCGGCCACCACAATGACAGCCGGAAAGCGCTTGGGCTTGATCGCGTTCCAGACCGCGGCCCGACGAGCCGTCTCGTAGCCTTCATCCGTCGGGCGATAGACCGATCCATCGAACGCGGTCATCGGGCCACCCGCTCCCCCGTCAGCGTGACGCGGCGACCGAATCCTCCTGCGGGCGTGTTGGCTACCGTCTGGGGATCGCCGGCCGGACAGCGATCCTTCACGGGCACCATTTGCAGTGCAACCCCCATCGATGGTTTCCTTCCGGTCGTGTTTTGAACCTTGAGAGGTTCAGTTGGTTCGGTTAGCGCGAAGCCGGTCATGCGAGAAGGGCCTGTGCGTGTTCTTGCAACCAGGCGCGCACGGTTACCGGTTTGCGTCCTAGGGTGCGTTCCACGAAGTCGTTTCGTGCCCAGACGACTTCATTTGCTCGCTCGTACTCAAAGAAGTCCCACAGCACATTGCGGAGTTCGCCGAGGTGTGCGTAGGCCGTGAAAAAGGCTTCTTTGCTGCCATCGTGGGTGACCTTCTCGCCGAACACCTCGCTCATCACTTCGGCGACATCGCTGAAACGCATCAGGTCATGCCCGTTGTTCAAGGTGTGGAACTGTCCAATGTGGCGGTGGTTGTCCGAGAGGAACAGGCGACCGGCCACCTCGGCGATGTCTCGGGGATCGATAAAGGGAATGAGCCGGTTGTGCCAGATCAGTTTCCGCTCGGAGACCAGTCCCATTTTCATCCAGAAAAAGTTGTCCATGAACGTGGCGCCGAAGTTGAGGTAGGTGACCGGCAGATCGCTCTCATCGAGGATCTGTTTCGCGATCGGATGCTGGACGGGAAGGCCAACCCGTGCGTCACGAATGGACTGAGGAATGCGCCGCGAATTGGCTTCCGGCTGTAGTCCGAGGCCGCGCAAGATGTGGACGGCGGTACCCGATTTCTTGACGGCCGAGACTAGATTTGTCATCGCATGCCGTTCGTCTAGCCCGGCGGGAGTCAGCACCCAGATACCTTCCATGCCCTGGGCGGCCCGCTCTAATGAAGGCAGGTCCAAGAAGTTGGCGTGGATGACTTCGGCGTCCGGAAAATCGCGGCGGATGAGCTCGATCCGTTCAGGGCTGCTACTCACCAGGCGCAGCCTGATTTCAGGCGCCTCCTTACGAAGAAAACTGGTCAGCGGTCGACCAATATGAGCGGCCGCCCCGAAAACAAGAATGCTGCGGGGAACCGGCTTATTGTTGTCGCTGGTCATAAATGAGCTCCTTCAGACTGTGATCGTCGCGCCTAGCACTGAACGTGTCACCATTCGGTTGACGACTGGCTTGACAAAGCGCCTGGCTAATTCGCGGGAGGGGCTTGCACGTGTTTGAGCGGTCGGCCAGGATCCCATTCCACACAGCGGTCAAAGGCATGGCGGAACACAGGCTCACAAGTCCAGTTCCATTGCAGATGAACGGCTCCGAGACACGCACGTGGTGAACTGACCCTTGGCTCTCTCATCGTCGCTGAGCACGTCATCGCGGTGATCCGGGTCGCCTGCCAGTACCTGTACCACGCACTCTCCGCAAATCCCCTGCTGACACGAGTACGGCGCATCCACGCCGTTTTCAAGCAGCACGTCGAGCACGCTACGTCCCTCGGGAACGAAATATTCCGCACCGGTGGCAGCCAGACGCACCATGAAACCCTGATCCGTTCGTGGGCCTGCCTCGGCACGGATAATCCGGTCGCCGAAGCGTTCGTAGTGCAGTGCTTGGGTCGGCCACCCCAGCTCTTGCGCGCTGCCGAGCACGTAATCGATGAATCCCGCTGGGCCACAGACGTAAACCGCTACATCGGGTCGGGGCTCGCCAAGATCGTGGGCGATGTCGAGTTTCTGGCGCGGATCTTCATCATCGAAGTGGAATCTCACCCTGGAATTGGCTGATAGCTCCGCCATAAACGCAGCGTTCGTGCGGCTGCGCGCGCAGTAGTGCAACACATAGTCATCGCCGCCGGAATCGAGTTGGTACACCATCGCCAGCAACGGGGTAATACCAATCCCTCCGGCCACCAATAGATGCTGCTGAGCGGAGACGAGTGGAAACCGATTGCGCGGCAGCGAGATTCGCAGCTGATCGCCATCCTTGAGTGCATGCATCGCCCGCGACCCACCGCGCGACTCGGGCTCGCGAAGCACGGCCAGCCGATATCGTCCGGTTCCGGGAGGTCCACACAACGAATACTGGCGGACCATGCCAGAGTCGATCAAAACATCAACGTGAGCCCCGGCAGCGTAAGAAGGAAACTCTTCGCCGCCGAGCGGCGCGAGGTCAATCACTGCGATATCAGTTGTCGTCAGCGCATGCGAGACCACTACAGCGTCCAGCCATGCCCCCCGGTCATCGCCGTTCAGGGGCTGCACGGCCAGCAATCGCCTACCTGGCCGATCGGAAGTTTTGCGAACATCCCTAAACTCCAACGTCTTTGATGTTTGCTGCTCAGCCGCCACAGGTCTGCCGCCCACATGAGTTAGCCGCGCGTGCCGCCAGGCAGCACTGCCCCGTTAACTCGTGCTGAGCACCCACAGGCGGTCCAATCATGTGGATCTCCTCCGCACCGAGGCAACTAATCATGGTGAATCCCGCGGTGCGTAACCCTCGCCCGCGAAGCGAGCCCACTGCGATCTTTTACGTCCGCCGCCGGGGCACGCTTCTCACCGTATAATTCTGATGAACAGTTGTCAATATTATTCATCAGACCAGGTAGAGTGGCATTCAACCTCAACTGGGCGGCCCGCAGGGCTGCCGTGAGCGGAAATGCGATTGTTGCTCCGGTCCAGCGCCTGTGCCGCAAAAGCCCACGAGGTCGACACACACCTACCAGCACTAGGACCCGCAATGAGTGAACACCTCTGCCACGTCGAGCTGCTCATCAACGGAGCATGGTTGCCGGCCAACTCTGGCCGGGTCATCACGACATCTTCGAACCTCACCCGCAAACCGATCGCATCGGTGGCGGCTGCAGCAATAGCCGATGTCGATCGTGCAGTGGATGCTGCCGCCGGGGCAATGGATGAGTGGGCGGTGACAACTCCTGCTCAACGGCGGGTCATCCTGGGCAACGCCGCCCAGCTGCTGGCGGAACGTAGCGCCGATATCGCTGCGCTGATGTCGTCGGAGATGGGCGCGGTCACCGCGTGGTGCCGGTTTAACGTCGACGTCGCGGTCGGCATGCTACAAGAAGCTGCCGCCCAGACTTATTCGATGGTAGGCGAGGTGATTCCATCTGATATGCCAGGCATGACGGCGCTGGGTCTTCGCCAACCTGCGGGCATCACCGTGGGGATTGCACCATGGAACGCACCGTTGATCCTAGGCGTGCGGGCGGTGGCGATGCCGCTTGCGTATGGGAACGTCGTCATTCTCAAGGCTTCCGAACAGACTCCGGGCACCCAGGCCGAGATCGCCCGCGCGCTTCATGACGCGGGCGCGCCGGCTGGCGTGGTCGGTCTTATCACCAACGCCGCCGAGGACGGCCCTGAGATCGTCGAACGACTCGTAACTCATCCCAAAGTGCGCCGCGTCAACTTCACCGGTTCGACCCGCGTTGGTCGCATCATTGGCGAGTTGGCTGGCCGACACCTCAAGCGCGTGGTCCTCGAACTTGGTGGAAAGGCCCCGCTACTTGTGCTTGGCGATGCGGTCATCGAGGACGCAGTGGACGCGGCCGTTTTCGGTGCATTCATGAATCAAGGGCAAATTTGTATGTCCACCGAGCGCATCGTTGTGGCCGTGGAGATCTTCGACGACTTCGCGGCAAAGCTGACCGAGCGTGCCGCGTCGCTTGTGGTCGGTGACCCCGCGGATCCCGCCACGCAGATCGGTCCGATGGTGCACGAGCAGGCGTGTGCTCACCTGGAGTCGTTGATTCAGGACGCAGTCGACCTCGGCGCAGAGATCTTAACCGGTGGCGACCGACACGGGTTATTCTTTGCCCCGACAGTTCTTGGTGGGGTGACCTCCAAAATGCGCATCTATCATGAGGAATCGTTCGGGCCGGTGGCATCAATTATCAGGGCCGATTCGGAGGAAGATGCAGTCGAGATCGCCAATGACACCCCGTATGGTCTGTCGAGCGCCATCTTCAGCTCCAATGTGGCGCACGCGCTCGAACTAGCCAAGCGGATCAAGTCCGGGATCTGCCACATCAATGGCGCGACCGTCCATGACGAGCCTCAGATGCCATTCGGGGGCGTCGGCGACAGCGGTTTTGGGCGGTTCGGGTCGCGTGCGGCGTTGGAGGAGTTCACCGAACTCCGGTGGGTCACCATTCAGCGCGGCGGCCGACATTATCCGATCTGAGCAGCCTTAGGTGTAGCGAGCCGATGCCGATCACCCGGGCTGTACGAACGCTCATCAGCACTGGTTGTTGTGCTGACCGGCGACACCGGTGGAGCCTCCGCGGCGCAGGCAATGGCGCGTTGTTGTGGCCGCGTACGCGGTACGTCAGAATACCCGAGAGGAAAGTCAAATGCGCGTCTCGGTGAGGTCCGCCCGGTCCGCGAGATGAACTGCGGACGAACCCATTTCGCGCAAGCGGCGCGAACAAACGCCCACCCAAATCGATGACATCACGCCGACGCTCCATGCATGGGGCGGTGATTAATCAAGAGCTGGACCACGGCGTTGAGCTCTTCGGTGATGATCGCCTGGATTGCCGGGTCACCCGACGATCCGCCGCGGTTGATTGCGATCGCTTCAACCGGATGATCGACGGAAATTGAATGTAGGTCCCAAGTCCGCGATAAGCTGTTACGCAAGCGGCAGCGGGCGCCTTGCGCTCTTGTAGCCAAGGCCACGCCGTTAACCAGAAACGAAGATCGCAAGGAACAGGCACCTACCGCTGGACCGAAGCCCTCAAATAGCTTCGGCATCCAATTCCCCGACCGACACCCGCTGTGACCGAAGACAAACCGCCACAGCACCTTACGCTATCTTGACAACTCTCCGCCGATTAGCGCACTCGTGCGTGCAGACGGCACGGTCTAAAATCTAAAGAAGACCCGGCCACCAGACCCCTAACGGTCAGCTTCTCGCTGAGATCCATTGCCACACCACTATGACTACTTCGATCGTGCAGGCTTATGGCGACTAGGGATCCCTGGTCGCGCCGCGGGAGACGTCTGGGCATCAAGAACACTGGGTAGAAACGCACACCGGGCTCGGCATAGTCGCATAGTCGTGAGCCACCCCGACGCACAACAACTTCCCTATCGTGACATGGACAAGTGATCTAGTTATGCCGACCTGCGTGGGTCGCCACCGGCCGACACCATCCGCGCCACGACTTTGCCGCGACGGACCACCTCGATTGTCTCGCCCTGGGCGATCCGGTCAAAAAAGCTCGTGCGCAACTCGTCGAGCCGCACTCGTTCGGCGGCGCCATCCGACGGATTTTTGGCGGCACGCCGCGAAATCGCAGCCAGATCACCATCATTGGCTGCTGACTCGATCCGGGCCACCAGTTTGTCTTGCCAAACGATCCAGACCGTCTCTCCCGCTTCGACCCGATCAAGACAGCGACCGGCGCGCTTACGCAACGCATCTAGACCGATTCGCCCGCCAGCACCATTTACTGCGACAAGATCGGGCAGGGTGGTCGGTACGGGACGTTCCCCAGCGGCCGACACTATCCGTGCAACTAGCCTGCCGCGGCGGACGACCTCGATCGTCTCTCCGGTCAGGACCCGCTCGAGATAACCGCAAGCGTTGCTTCGGAGTTGGCCCAGGCCAATCGTTTCTCCCACGCAACTCCGATCTAGCCATTGCGCCTTGACGGCGCCTTTTCACCAGGTCCACGTGAAGCCCCGCATGGACAACCGCTTGGAAGGCTGCCCAGCCGTTGCCCACACCTGGGCAGCCGGGTCCAATCATGACTGTACGGACGGTCAGTGTCAAGCAATTATCGCCTCACGGCACGCGTGGTGGCCCGGGAGCCTGCTATGCGTCCTGAGGCGACTTTGTAACGAGTGCCGTCCATCGGCGCCGACCGCGGTTCGCAACGACTGCATACCAGAGCACCTGTTCCGCCGGCCCTCCAATTGTTGACCGGCCGAAATCCCTCGCGTTTTGCGTCGACACGATGCAGGTTCCAAGGAATCTGCTGCGCTACAGCGATAACCGCGCATTCTAGGCGGCGCACGAGGCCGTGAATTGCCGACCGACCAGTCGCCGATTCTCGTATGACCGGTCAGCCGCCGAGATGCTTGCCGATCCGGGATCCCTAGTCAGCGACTACCTCCGGTCGTTTCAGTAATATCGCCAATCGGTGAAAATCTTTGTTTGATGACAACCGACCGTCATTGTGTGGGAGCTGCTGAGCACGTCGACATAGACGTCGGACTGTCATCTGTTGCCCGCACAGTAACGCTTCTTGCTTTCCGCCAATGGATCGCGGAACGGTGCTGCCGGGGCGCCACCGCGAGATTGTTCGCACAACACAGCACATTGTTCACACGACGCAGCACACAAAGCCCGACCGGCGGCCACGGGTGCGACTTCTATTGCCAAGAACTGTGCCTGGATATGGGCAGCCCGTCCATCAAAGCGTCATACAACCCAACGATGACAGTCGAGAGGATGCGACCAAGGCGGTTCACGCAAGGCCACGACCGTCAATCGTTGAATAGCGGCCAGTCAGGGGCACGGGCGCGCTACCCTGGGCCCATCGACCGCCGTTTAAACTTTTGGTGTCAGATCCAGCGACGTGATCGTCGTCATCCTGGTCACTAGCCAACGGTTGTCGGAACGTTTCAGGAACAGCCGGTAGGACAGGTACTTCAGCGACGGGACGTTCTTGGTCAGCGGGCTGGTGGACGTCGTATTGGTGTAGACGATGACCACGGCGTTGGAGTCGTCGAGGGTTTCGACCGCCGCGCCGGTCACGTCGGTGTGGTTGGTGATCTTGGCCTGCTTGTTGGGGGCCACGATCGCGTCGACGAATTTGCGGTACTGCGCCTCGAAGTCACCGCTGAGATACCGGGAGGCGCGATCGGCCAGGGTGTCCATGTTTTCCGGGGTGTACGTCCACAGCGTGGTGATCGCATTGGCGGCGGTCCGTGC
>NZ_LZLL01000327.1:0-3817 GCF_001669335.1 Mycobacterium sp. 1245852.3
CAGCCTCGACGACGTCAGGAACATCGCCGGAGATCCGAATCTCAAGGGCGAGGATCCGGTCCACCAACTCACCCCGCTGAGTCCCAAAGATGGGACGTATGACCGGCCCGAATGTGCGGCCACGATCGCCATCGGCATCCCGGACGCCTACACGGTGACCCCGCTGGGTGTCGCCATGTCGGGATTTTTCGACCTCCAGAGTGCGGGCGGCCCAAGGGGATCCGTGCAATCCGTGGCTGCCATGCAGGATCCGGCTACGGCGCAAAAGCAATTGGGTGATCTGCGGTCGGTATGGCAGCGATGCGGCGGCTCGACCGTGAAATTGACCTATGCCGACAGTGGTCGAGTCGTGTCGTTTTCGGTCGGTGTGCCTGCGGATTCCGGTAGGGGCATTAGCACCATCGATGTCCATGCTCAGGGACAGCCGGTGCGTTTTGTGTTGGCCATGGCCGTCAAGAACAATGTGTTCATCGAGGTGCGGGCGAGCGCCGCCGCCGTCGATCGCGCGCACCAGGCGGCAGTGGACGTTGTCAACTACACACTCGGCAAAATCCCGGGCTGACAGGACCCATCGATGAACCAACCGCAGAATCCATTCGGCCCTAATGCCTTCGGCCAAACCCCGTACGGTGGTGTCCCATACGGGGGAATGCCGCCGGGGCCGCCCATCTACACTGCGCCGCCACCGCAGCGGCGGCGCGCCAACGTCTTCGCGACGTTATCGGTCGTGTTCGCGTTCGTTTTCGCGCCCGCCGGAGCGGTCCTGGGCCACCTGGGCCTGGCGCAGATACGCCGTTCCGGTGAACGCGGGCGTGATCGCGCGATCGTCGGCTTGATGCTGTCGTATGCGGTCATCACGCTGACGGTGGTGGGCGTGGTGGCGTGGGCGACGCAGTCCGACGACGGCTCATCTCGGACGGCGTCAGGCACCAGCGCGCCAGCCTCGACCGGTGCAGGCTCGTCCCCGCCGTCGTCCATGGTCACCCCGACGGGCCTGCCCGCGCTGCTGCCGACGATCGACGACGTCAAACGGTTCGTCGGGGACGCCAACCTCGTTGCCCTGCCACCGACGTTCAGGCCAGGCCCGGATTCCGACAGCGCGTCGGTGGATCGCCCCGAGTGCTGGCCGGTCATGGGGGGCGGCGCTCCGAACTCCGACACGCAGGCCCTCGTGGGTTACTACGGGTTGGTGCTGGTCGACGACCACGACATACCCGCACTCAAGGAAGCGGGGCAGGCGCTCATGTCCTTCCGGGACCCGCCGGCCGCGCAACGGCAGCTGGCGAATCTGGTGTCGATATGGCGCAAATGTGGCGGGTCGACGATGAACATCCTTCCGCCTCCGGGCAAGCAGGCGGCGCCGGTCGCGGTCTCGATGGGTGTTCCCTCCGATGCCGGAAACGGCATCACCGTCATGGTTTTGACCACCCAGGGCCCGGTGCTGCGGTCGCGCAACGACCGAGCGATTGCCGCCAAAAACAATGTGGTCGTTGACATCAATGTCGTACTGGTGGACACCGACCGCGGCCAGCAGGCCGCACTCGATATCGCCAACTTCATCCTCAACAAGATTCCAAGCTGAACACATGACGAATCCTTTTGGCGCCAGCCCATTTCAACCGAACCCGTTCGGAGGTCCGCCAGGTCCGCAACACCCGCCGCGACCGCCGGTCCCACCGGCGCGCGACGAGGCGAACGTGTTGGCGACGCTCTCGGTGGTGTTCGCGTTCGTCTTCGCCCCGGCCGGTCTCATCCTGGGCCACTTGGCATTAGCGCAGATTCGCCACAGCGCACAGCGTGGTCGCGACCGCGCCTTGGTCGGGGTGACGTTGTCGTATGTGTTCATCACCGCATTGGTGGTTGCGTTGATCGTCGGGGCGGTCATGCCTGACGCGAGGTCAATCCAAGCCGCGCCACCAACCACCACCACGAAGCCACCGCCGCCCACCGTCGCGCCGGCCGATCTCGACGGGCTGCTGCCGACTCTCGACGACGCCAAAAGGTTCACGGGCGACCCGACATTGACGGTCTATACGACATACCATCGGCCCACGCTCGACCCGCAGGCGACTACGATCGACCGACCGGAGTGTTTCGGGGCGTTTCGTTCCGGCGAGCCCTCGGTCTACGACCTGTCACTCATCAGCGGCTATTCCGAGTCCAACTTCCTCGACACCAACGAACCCCTCAATCAATGGAGCGTAGGGGAAGGGGTCGCGGCGTATCGCGACGCCGCGGCGGCGCAGACACAGCTCGCCAACCTGCGATCCATCTGGCAGCGATGCGGGGGCTTAACGGTCAATGAGACACGCAGTAGCGGCAAGGCATACCCGGCCTCCATGACGTTGCCCGCCGATGCGGGCAACGGCATCACGACCATGGACAACGTGTCAGACACCCCGATTCGCGTCTTCGGTGTCCGCGCGATCGCCGCTAAAACCAACGTGGTCATCGACGTAGGGGTGTGGGCCACCAGCAATACCGACCGCAGCCGGCAAACCGCCCTCGCGGTCACCAACTTCATCCTCAACAAAATCCCGGGTTAGCCGCATGTCAAATCCCTTTGGCGCCAGCCCCTTTCACCCGAACCCGTTCGGTGCCGCACCGCCCGGCCCGCAACACCAGCCGCCACCGCCGGGCCCGCCGCGTGCTGAGGTCAATGTGTTGGCGACGTTGTCGGTGGTGTTCGCGTTCGTCTTCGCCCCGGCCGGTCTCATCCTGGGCCACTTGGGATTGGCGCAGATGCGGCGCACCGGCGAGCGTGGCCGCGATCGCGCTCTGGTGGGCGTGACGCTGTCGTACGTGTTCATCACCGCGGCGGTGGTCGCGGTGATCGTCCGCGCGACGCTGCCCGACGCGACTCGGGCCGCGACGCCCGCGACCACGGCGCAGCTCACCACCACGACGCAACCTTCAGCGCCGACCGTCGCGCCAGCCGATGTTGACGGACTCTTGGCGAATCTCGAGGACATCAAAAACTTCACCGGTGATCCGGCCATGGAGGCTGGTGCGACGGTCCACCAACCGACACCCGACCCGGGGCGTGGCCGAATCGACCGGACGGATTGCTGGGCCGTCATGGAGGCCGGATCTCCGGAGACCTATGACGTACCGGCCATCGCTGGGTTCGCGGGGTCGGGCTTCGCCGATTCCCACGACGTCGATCACCAGTGGGGTGTTGGTCAGACGGTCGCAAGGTTTCACGACGCGGCGGCGGCGCAGGCTCAGCTGAACAAGGTGCTGTCGATCCTTCGTCGATGCGGCGGCGCGATGATGAATGCCACCTGGCCGAACGGCCAGACGTACCCGGTGGCCATGGAGCCGCCCGTCGACGCCGGCAACGGCGTCACCACCATGGCGCACGTGCTGCAGACGCCGACCCGGATGTTCTGCATCCAAGGGTTAGCCGCGAAAGCCAACGTGTTTGTTCAGGCGGGCGCGTGCGCCAGCGACGGGCCCGGCCCGAGCGAGCACGCCACGATGGCCCTGACGAACCTGATCCTGGGCCGGATCCCCGGCTAGCCGGCCGGCTACTCAGCCGCCGAAGCCGGCCGGAGGCGCCGCGACCGGAGCCGGACCACCCAGGCCCAGGTGGCTGGAGGCGAAGGCGACTCCCTTGTCGATCATCGTGCCGTCGTCGGCGTAGGTGTTGTGTGCGGCGAAGTTGAGGCCGTCGGAACAGACCGGGTCCTCGGTGGCGCACACCTTGATGGTCTTGTCCTGATACAGCGGGCCGATTTCCACGGGCGGTTCGTTGAGGAAGTTCATCGCCCGCACGTTGGGCATGCCGAACAGCACCACCGAGGAGACGTGGTTG
>NZ_LZLL01000328.1:0-1055 GCF_001669335.1 Mycobacterium sp. 1245852.3
GCCGATCTCCACCCCGTTATACGTCACCTTCGAACCCGGATCCATCACCAAACCGGCCCGCGACGCAATCATCGTCAACTCGGTCTTGGGGGTGAAACCGCCCCGGAACTGGATGTAGACCAGGGTGAAGATCACGCCGAGCACCACCACCACGAGCAGGGTGATGAACTTGTACGGCGGCTCGCGGGAGTCGTTGATCTGAACGGGTGAACCTTCCACGGCGCTACACCGTGAGCCCGAAGCTCATCGTGGACAGCCGGCGACACGGGTGGTTATCCAGGTCACCCACCGTCGCCAACCCTGCCCCTCGCCTCGGTGCCGTCGCCACCCGGCGCTGGCCTGTACACGCATGTAATAAGACCAGTGAAATGTACCGCGCCGCAGTGGCACAAACAAAGCAACGGCGGGACCGGCGGGCGGACCACGTCACCTTTCGGGTACGCGCGGTGGCGTGTGCCGGCTGACCGCTGCTGTCGGCGCGCGAATGACGTTGTGTAGCAGGACTTTCGCGGTTTACGGATTGATGGTGTTGTCGCCGACCTGGCGGCCCCAGACGTATTCGTTCGCATACGGCGACCCGGTATCCAGGTGGTTGTAGGGCGCAAGGCTGTTGCCGGTGTCCATCACCAACTCCGGCGCCGGCCACAGATCGTGGGTGATCGGCTGCCAGCAGCCCGGCGCACCACCGGGGCCGCCGCGCGCGTTCACCCGCGGCAGGTTCTCCGGCCAGATGTACGGGTTGGGTGCGCCGCCGACGACTCCGGCGATGCCGCCGACCAACGACGCCAGGACCGGCACGGTCGCAACCGGATTGAGCAACAGACCCAGTCCGGACGTGACCTCGGTGTCCATGTTCAGCGAGTAGCCGTTGAAGCCGCCCTCGGAGGCACCGGTGATGGGCACGATGTCGTGGTAGTTGTGCAGCGTGCAATAGATTTCGGGGCTGTAGGTGTCCAGCAGCTGCGCGGAGGGCACCAAGTCGGCGGCGCCGCGCGCCAGATACGGCCCACCCTTGTTGAACAGCTCGGCACCGGTGTTACCAAACCCGGCCGCCG
>NZ_LZLL01000329.1:0-7023 GCF_001669335.1 Mycobacterium sp. 1245852.3
CGTCACCGAGGCGCGCGCCCCGTAGACGGTGCGTGCGTAGATGTCGTGGCCCTGCAGGTCGGTGCCGAACCAGTGCGCGGCCGACGGGCTGCGCAGGCTTTGGCTCGGGTCGGCGTAGCCGGGGTCGGCGTGAGTGAACAACGCGGGAAACAGCGCAACCGCAAGGATGAGGAGGATCAGCGCGGCGGCGATGACGAACTTCGGACGCCGGTGCAGTTTGCGCCAGGTCTCGCCCCAGAAGCCGGAGTGCTCAGCCATAGCGGATCCGAGGGTCCAGCGCCGCGTAGAGCAGGTCCACCATCAGATTGGTGATCAGATAGATGAGCACCAGCACGGTCACGATCGAGACCACCGTGGGAGCCTCCTGCCGGGTGACGGCTTGATAGAGCACGCCGCCGACGCCGTGAATGTTGAAGATGCCCTCGGTCACGATGGCGCCGCCCATCAGCGCCCCCAGGTCCGCGCCCAGGAAGGTCACCACCGGGATCAGCGAGTTGCGCAGGATGTGCACGGTCACCACCCGCGGCCGTGACAACCCCTTGGCGGTGGCGGTGCGCACATGGTCGGCGTGCGCGTTGGCGGCCACCGCGGATCGGGTCAACCGCACCACGTAGGCGAATGACACCGAGCCCAGCACGATTCCGGGTAGCAACAGCCGCGCGAAGGTCGCCCGCTCCCCGACCGTCACCGGCGCGATGCCCAACCGCACCCCGAACACGAACTGCGCCAGGAAGCCCAGCACGAAGATGGGGATCGCTATGATGACCAGACCGGTGATCAGCACGCCCGCGTCGAAGAGGCCGCCCTGGCGCAGCCCGGCGATCACCCCGAATCCGATGCCCAGCACCGCCTCGACGGCCAGGGCGATCACCGAGAGCCGCAGGGTGACCGGAAAGGCATGTGCGAGAACGTCTCTGACCGGAAGCCCGGAATAGGCGCGGCCCAGGTCGCCGTGCAGGACGCCGCCGAGGTAGCGCAGGTACTGCACGATGAACGGATCATCCAGGTGGTACCTGGCGCGCAGCGCCGCGGCCACGGCCGGCGTCAGCGGCCGGTCCCCCGCGATGGCGGCCAGCGGGTCGCCTGGCAGCAGGAACACCATGCCGTAGATCAGCAACGTGGCACCCAGGAAGACGGGCACGATGACGGTGATCCGACGTGCGATGTACCAGCCCATGTTCAAGCCTTGACGAGATTCTCGTAGTCGGGCAACCCGTTCCAGCTGACCTTGACGGCGCTGACCTGAGGCGACCATCCGAGCACGGCGATGTAATACCACAGCGGCACGGCGGGCATGTCGTGCAACAGGATTCGTTGCGCGACGTTGACCAGCGCGTCGGCCTGCCGCAGGTCGGCGGCCGCCTCGGCGGCGGCCAGGCCGGCGTCGAACTCGCGGCTGGAATAGCCGACGTCATTGGATCCCGCGCCGGTGGCGTACAGCGGGGCGAGAAACTCGATCATCGACGGGTAGTCACCGATCCAGCCGGCCCGGAACGCGGTGTCGATCGTGCGGTTGGTGATCTGGGTGCGGAATCCGGCGAAGGTGGGCTGCGGCGCGCCGACGGCATCGATGCCCAGCACGTTCTTGATGCTGTTGGCCACGGCGTCAACCCACTCCTGATGGCCGCTGTCGGCGTTGTAGGCGATGGCGTAGCGCCCGCTCCACGGCGAGATCGCGTCGGCGTGGGCCCAGAGTTGGCGCGCCCGTTCGGGATTGAAGTCCAACGCGTCGCTGCCGGCGATGTTGGGATCGAATCCCGGCAGCGAGCTGGCGGTGAAGTCGCGGGCCGGACTGCGGGTGTTGTTGAAGATCTGCCGACAGATCTGCGGGCGGTTGATGGCCGCCGACAACGCCAACCGGCGTAGCCGGCCTTCCTCACCGCCGAAGTGGGGCAACCGCAATGGCGTGTCGAGCGATTGACTGACGGCGACGGGCCCGCTGGCGGAGTTGCCGCCCAGGTCGCGCTGATAGATCGTCAACGCGCTGGACGGAATGGTGTCCAGGACATCGAGGTTGCCGGAGAGCAGGTCGGCGTAGGCGGTGTCCAGGTTGGCGTAGAACTCGAACCTGAGCCCCTTGTTGTGTGGCTTGCGGTTGCCGTGGTAACCGGGGTTGGGCCGCAAGTCGATTCGGACGTTGTGCTCCCATGCGGGCCCGCCTGGACCGTCGGCGAGTTGGTAGGGGCCGTTGCCGATTGGGTGCTGCCCGAACGCGCCCATGTCCCGAAAGGCCTTCTGCGGCAAGGGATAGAACGCGCTGTGGCCCAGCCGCAACTTGAAGTCGATGGTGGGGACCTTAAGCCGGACGGTGAACTCCCGGTCGTTGAGCACCCGCAGGCCGGACATGGTGGTGGCCGCCGGTTTTCCGTCACCGGCCGGGCCGGCGAGGGCATCGAAGCCGTCGATCGGGCTGAAGAAGCTTTGCTGCAGTTGGGCGTTGGTGCTCGACGCTCCATAGTTCCACGCGTCGACGAACGAATGGGCCGTCACCGGTGAGCCGTCGGTGAACGTCCAGCCGGGTTTGAGGACGATGCGGTAGTTGACGTTGTCGGTGGTGTCGACCGATTGGGCGACCTCCGGCGACGGGTTGCCGGCGGCGTCGTAGGACATCAGCCCGGCGAAGAGCCGATCGAGGATCCGGCCGCCCAGGCTGTCGTTGGTCCCGGTGGGGATCAGTGGGTTCGGCGGTTCCCCGCCGTTGACCACCACCAGATCCGGGCTGAGCACACCGCCACCGCATCCGGCCAGCGAGACGACCACGAGCACCGCGACGATGACCGTGGCCAGCAAGGCCAACGCGGTCCGCATCGCACGCATGACACCCGACCCTAGGGCCTGAAGCCGTGCGGCGGTGAAGTGCCCGGGCCGGCCCGCACGACTTAAACTCGGGCGGTGACCGTCGCCTCCCTGGCCTCCGAGGGGGCCGCCTATGAGGCGGGCCGTCTGGTGGCGGCGCTCGGCATCCCCGCGATCGGTTTGCTCTGCCTGATCATCGGGCTGGTGACGCGCTCGCGCAGCCGCCGGCGGCCGCCGGCTTACCCGCAATACCCGCCGAGCTTCCCCGCCGGCCCCGGCTACCCCTACCCGCCGCCGGGTTACCCCGCGCAGCCCTATCCGGCTTATCCGGGCTACGCGCCGCGACCGCGGACGCCCAAGTCGGCCACCACCCTCATCACCATCGGCGCCGTGCTACTGGCGTTCGGGATCTTCGGGAACCTCGCCGTCACCGCCGCGAGGCTGGGTAAGTCGCACCGGGCCGACACGTCCCTGCGGGTTGGCGATTGCATCACCGAAAGCGACTATAAGGCACAGCGTTTCGATTCAACCCCGAGTCGCGGCTGCACCGACCCGGCGGCGACCTATGAACTCGCCTTCAAGGGCGGCGCCTCGGACAGTTGCCCCGACGGCAAACGAGAACACTCCGTCTATGACCGCTTCACCACCGACACGAGGATCCTGTGTTTTGCCGTCAACCTGAAAGAGGGCCAGTGCTATTTGATGCTCAGTGATGGTGAAGCGATGACGATCAGGTTGGGCGACTGCGGCAGGTCGAACAGGGTGCAGGTCAGAGTGAGTCGGCGCATCGACGGCAGCACCGACAGAACCCAATGCGCGACGGACGAAAAGGGCGTCGGCTACCCCGTTCCCGCGCGGGTCTATTGCCTCGTCAGAGCCGATTGACCCCCGCTCAGACCGCGGTGATGGGATGCACCTGCAATTCGCAGGCGTCGATGGTGGCCGCCACCGTCAGCACCATTTCGGTGTCGGGCGGGTTGACGCGCAGGTCGGTGTAGGTGGGGCACGCGCCGCCACTGCCGTCCAGCGCCATCCCCTCAACGATGGCCTGCCCCTGCGCCGATATCGACAGCGGCACGGTCGGCGGGACGTCGGTGCCGGCCGGCAGCCCGCCCAAGTAGCCGCGCGGCGTGGGCCGCGCGTGAATCAGTGGGCCCCCCGCGCCCGAATCGACCCAGGCGTATCCGGTGAGCGTGCACGGTTCGGCGCCGCCGGCGAGGGTGAACAGCAGCGTCACCGCGCGATGACCCACCGCCCCTTCCGCCGGCGAGGCGGTCACGGCGACCTGCTCCGACCGGCACGGCGTGGCCTGGTCGCCGCTCTCCAGCGGCATGGCCGACGCGGGCCAACCCGGCACGGCGGCCACCGCGTAAATCGTTGCGGCCGTGGCAAAGCTGGCAAGTAGTCGGCGGCTGCCCCGCTCATGACCCGGCACAGGAGGTGATTATCCGGCACGGGCGCACTTTTGACCCCGGATTCGCGCGCACGGCTACCACTCGCACAGCTACGCCTCACCCGGCTAGGCTCGCACTCGGCCACCAGCGCACGGCCGCCGAACGGCGAAGTCTCGACTACAGGAGAGAACTTAGTGACCGCCACCAATTCCGCAGGCCCCTCGTCCTATCCGCCGCCGGCGCAGTTCGCCGAGCAGGCCAACGCGGGTGAGGAGCTGTACCGCGAAGCCGAGCAGGACCGGCTGGCGTTCTGGGCCAAGCAGGCCAATCGGCTGTCGTGGGAGACGCCGTTCACCGAGGTGCTGGACTGGTCGCAGGCGCCGTTCGCCAAGTGGTTCGCCGACGGCAAGCTCAACGTCGCCTACAACTGCGTGGACCGCCACGTCGAGGCCGGCCACGGGGATCGGGTCGCCATCCACTGGGAGGGCGAACCCGTCGGCGATCACCGCAGCCTGACCTACGCCGAACTGCACGCCGAGGTGTGCAAGGCCGCCAACGCGCTGACCGACCTCGGTCTGGTCGCCGGTGATCGGGTCGCGATCTACCTGCCGCTGATTCCCGAAGCGGTGATCGCGATGTTGGCCTGTGCGCGCCTGGGTTTGATGCACAGCGTGGTGTTCGCCGGCTTCACCGCCAAGGCGCTGGCGGCCCGCATCGCCGACGCTTCGGCCAAGCTGCTGATCACCAGCGACGGCCAGTTCCGCCGCGGCAAGCCGGCCCCGTTGAAAGACGCCGCCGACGAGGCCGTCGCGCCCGGTCCCGACGGGGACAGCCCCATCGAGCACGTACTTGTGGTGCGGCGCACCGGAATTGACGTGTCCTGGAACGACGACCGCGATCTGTGGTGGCACGACGTCGTCGGCGCCGCATCCGACGAGCACACCCCGGAGCCCTTCGACGCCGAGCAGCCCCTGTTCCTGCTGTACACCTCGGGAACCACCGGCAAACCCAAGGGCATCGTGCACACCAGCGGCGGCTACCTGACCCATGCCGCCTACACCCACTACTACGTCTTCGACATCAAGGCCGAGACCGACGTGTTCTGGTGCACCGCCGACATCGGCTGGGTCACCGGGCACACCTACGGCGTGTACGGTCCGCTGGCCAACGGCGTCACCGAGGTCCTGTACGAGGGCACGCCCGACTCGCCCAGCCAGCACCGGCACTTCGAGATCATCGAAAAGTACGGCGTGACAATCTATTACACCGCGCCCACGCTGATTCGCACGTTCATGAAGTGGGGCCGAGAGATTCCCGACGCGCACGACCTGTCCAGCCTGCGGCTGCTGGGTTCGGTCGGCGAACCGATAAATCCCGAAGCGTGGCGCTGGTATCGCAAGGTGATCGGAGCCGACCGCCTTCCCATCGTCGACACCTGGTGGCAGACCGAGACCGGCGCCACGATGATCTCGCCGCTGCCCGGAGTCGCTGCGGCCAAACCGGGTTCGGCGATGCGGGCGCTGCCGGGCATCTCGGCAAAGATCGTCGACGACCATGGCGAGCAATTGGTCCCGGGCATCCACCAGGGTGAGCACGTCACCGGCTACCTGGTGCTCGACCAGCCGTGGCCGTCCATGCTGCGCGGCATCTGGGGCGACCCCGAGCGGTACGTCGAGACCTACTGGTCCCGGTTCGCCGAGCAGGGCTGGTATTTCGCCGGCGACAGCGCCTATTACGACCGCGACGGCGCCATCTGGGTGGTGGGCCGCATCGACGACGTCATGAACGTCTCGGGGCACCGGCTGTCCACGGCCGAGGTGGAGTCGGCGCTGGTCGGCCACGCCTCGGTCGCCGAGGCGGCGGTGGTCGGGGCGACCGACGCGACCACCGGCCAGGCCATCTGCGCGTTCGTCGTCCTGCGCTCCGATTCCCAAGTGCACGACGGGATCGTCGACGAATTGCGCGTCGAGGTGGCCCGGGAGATCTCACCGATCGCCCGCCCGCGCGAGGTCCACGTCGTACCCGAGCTACCCAAGACGCGCAGCGGCAAGATCATGCGCAGGCTGCTGCGGGACATCGCCGAAAACCGCGAACTGGGCGACACCTCGACGCTGCTCGATCCCGGCGTGTTCGACGCGATCAGGGCGGCGAAGTAGTCGCCGCGGTTCAGCCCGGCAGCGGGCTGAACCCCGCGCCGGGCCGGTGTTTGGAGTTGATGTCGGCCAGGATCGCGTTGAACGACTGGACCACGGCCGGCGTGTGCAGCGGAATGTACTTGATGACGCAGGTCGGCAGGTTGTCGCTGAAGGCCCCGTGGATCATGCCGACCAGCTGATTGTTGACGGTGACCGGCGCACCGGAGTCGCCCGGTTGACCACAGACCTGCATGACGATGGTGCCCGGCGCCTGGCCCATGCCCCAGGTGACGCCGCACGAATTGCCGGTCGTGCGGCCCTGTTTGCAGGCGATCTCGCCGAAGGCGGGGTCCGGCCCGATGCCGCTGATCAAGAAGCCGTTGAAGTTGGCCACCGGCGTCACCTTGGCGGGGTCGAACTTGATCACCGCGTAGTCGAGGTTGTCGTTGCCGGCGACCATGGTGCCCAGCACGCCGGCGTTTTCCGCGCCCTCGGCGGTGACCTGGGCGCCCGGGCCGCCGCAATGCGCGGAGGTGAAACCGATCAGCTCGCCGGCGGCGTCGCCGCCGATCGTGGTCAGGGTGCACATGGTGTCGCCGTTGATGACGATGCCGGCCCCGCCGCCGATCGGAATCCGGACGTCAGCGGCGGCGGCGCGGACAGGCGAACCCAGCACAGCCGCGAGCAGGGCGACCATC
>NZ_LZLL01000330.1:0-8030 GCF_001669335.1 Mycobacterium sp. 1245852.3
GGTCCGCTCCGCCATGCAGCCGTTCTGGCGGATCACGCTGCCGTCGATCCGGTGGGGCCTGACCTACGGCATCGTGCTGACCACCGCGCGCACCCTCGGGGAGTTCGGCGCGGTCATCATGGTGTCGTCCAACCTGCCGGGGGAGTCGCAAACGCTCACGCTGCTGGTCAACGATCGCTACAACCGCGGCGCCGAGTACGGCGCCTACGCGCTGTCGACCCTGCTGATGGGCGTCGCGGTGGCGTTTCTGATCGTGAAGGCGATTCTGCTCATCCGCCGGGCGCGAGCGGCCAGGCACGCCTGAGCCGGACGCTCACATCATCGGGGGGAATGGCAGCAGCCAGGTCAGCGAAGGATCGAGGGTGCCCTTGTATTGCGGGCAGTACGAAGCCACCGAAACGCCGACGAAGAAGCCCGCTTGCTTGGCGGAGAGATTCGCCTCCTTCATCAGCCTCATCACGAGAAAGGACGAATCCTGCCCCTTGTCCAGGCCGGCGCACACCGCGTGGCCCTTCGAGATCGCGGTGCCGGGATCGGGCATGACGATCCCGTTCTTGGCGAGCGCGCCGACGAACACGTCGTCGGTTTGGTCCGCCGATGCCGGCGCCGCGCACAGCACCGCGACGGCGGCCAGCAGGCACGCGCAGGGAGGCGACACCTTCGCGCGATTTACCTGCATACGGGCCTTACCCTTCCCCGGTGGGGGTCCCTGCCACGTGTCAACACCGACCTGGTTGAACGCTAGCCGAAATCCAGGCAACCTTCTCGCTGAGGCGGTCCCCGAGGGACGGCGGCGTTCACCGTCCGGCAAACACCGTCGCGACATCACTGGCTGCATGGCGGAGCGGACCCGGTAGGGTTCAAGAGGTGTGCGGAGTCACCGGGGAGGTACGACTCGACGACCGGGTGCCCGATGTCGCGGCGGTGTCAGCGATGGCCGCCGTGCTGGCGCCGCGGGGGCCGGATGCGGCGGGTGCCTGGTCACAGGGCCGGGTTGCCCTCGGGCATCGTCGCCTCAAGATCATCGACCTGACCGAAGCGGGCGCCCAGCCCATGGTGGATGCGGAGCTGGGCCTGGCCATCGCCTGGAACGGCTGCATCTACAACTACAAGGAGCTGCGCCGCGAACTCAGCGGGCATGGCTACCGGTTCTTTTCCCACAGCGACACCGAGGTCCTGATCAAGGCGTACCACCGCTGGGGTGACGACTTCGTCCGTCACCTGTACGGCATGTTCGCGTTCGCCATCGTCGAGCGTGACAGCGGTCGCGTCGTGCTGGGCCGCGACCGCCTCGGCATCAAGCCGATGTACCTGACCGAGGACGGCCACCGGATCCGGTTCGCGTCGACCCTGCCGGCGCTCCTGGCCGGCGGCGGCGTGGACACCCGCATCGACCCGCAGGCGCTGCACCACTACATGACGTTCCACTCCGTGGTGCCCGCCCCGCTGACCATCCTGCGCGGCGTGCGCAAAATTCCTCCCGCGTCCCTCGTCGCGATCGAGCCCGACGGCCGGCGCACCACCACCACCTACTGGGAGCCGGACTTCACCCGGCGCGACGACCGTTCCGACTGGTCCGAACGCGACTGGGAGGACGCCGTGCTGTCGTCGTTGCGGGTCGCGGTCGAGCGCCGGCTCGTCGCCGACGTTCCGGTCGGGTGCTTGCTGTCCGGGGGCGTCGACTCCAGCCTGATCGTCGGCCTGCTGGCCGAGGCCGGCCAGCACGGGCTCTCGACCTTCTCCATCGGATTCGAGTCGGCCGGCGGCGTCGAGGGCGACGAATTCCGGTGGTCCGACATCATCGCCGAACGGTTCGGCACCGACCACCATCAGATCCGCATCGGCACCGACCGGATGCTGCCGGCCCTCGATGGGGCGATCGGCGCGATGAGCGAGCCGATGGTCAGCCACGACTGCGTCGCCTTCTACCTGCTCAGCCAGGAGGTGGCGCGGCACGTGAAGGTAGTCCAGTCAGGCCAGGGCGCCGACGAGGTGTTCGCCGGATACCACTGGTACCCGCCGATGGGGTCGCCGGCCGCGGCCAGCCTGGCGGGCTCGGTGGCCGAATACCGCGGCGCGTTCTTCGACCGCGACGCGGCGGGTGTCCGGGATCTGCTGGGGCCGGCGTTCTTCGCCGACGGCGACCCCAGCGAACGGTTCGTCACCGAGCACTTCGCCCGAGCCGGCGCCGAGACCGGTGTCGACCGTGCGCTGCGGCTCGACACCACCGTGATGCTGGTCGACGATCCGGTCAAGCGGGTCGACAACATGACGATGGCCTGGGGTCTGGAGGGCCGGGTTCCGTTCCTCGACCACGAGTTGGTGGAGCTGGCGGCCGGGGGGGCCGGCTGCGCCGACCAGGCCGGTGCCTGGGGCGGTGCCGCGACCGGGATGTTCATCGATTCGGTGCGGGGCGGACGCCCGGCCATGCCCTGGTGGCGGCCGACGTCGAACGTCAGCAGCGGCCCGTCCGGGTTGCCGATGTTGAGGGTCTGCCCGTCGTGGATCTCGACCACCGGCACCCGCCGGCCGTTGACGAAAGTGCCGTTGAGCGAACCGTTGTCGATCGCCAGCCACTTGCCCTGGTCGAAGCGCAGCAGCAGGTGGGCACGCGAAATCAGCGGGTGGGTGATACGCATGTCCGCTCGCAGATCGCGCCCGACTACTACATCGTGGCCCGCTGCGAAGGTGCGTTCCGATCCTTCGTGATGGACGGTTAGCGCTGGCGGGGCTGGTGCTGACATCGCCACAACTGTAGCTTGCGCCCCTGTGGATTACCGGGGAGCGCCCGCTGCCACATCGGGCGCGCCGGTGACCACGCAGTGCGTCCGGGTGTAGATCGTGGGCATGCACTGATTGCAGTGCGTGCACGCCGAATGCACCTGGTGCCCGGCGCCATCAGCGGCGATCCGGTTGATCAGATCCGGTTCGGCCAGCAGCGCGCGGGCCATGGCGACGAACTCGAATCCCTCCGCCATCGCCAGGTCCATCGTCTCCCGGTTGGTGATGCCACCGAGCAGGATCAGCGGCATCTTCAGCTCGTTGCGGAACAGCTTGGCGTCGCGCAACAGATATGCCTCGCGGTACGGGTATTCGCGCAGGAATTTCTTGCCCGTCATGCGCATGCCCCAGCTCAGCGGCGGCTTGAATGCGCCGGCGAACTCCTTGAGTGGCGCGTTGCCGCGGAACAGGTACATCGGGTTGACCAGCGAGCTGCCCGCGGTGAGTTCGATCGCGTCCAGGCCGCCGTCTTCCTCGAGCCACTGGGCTGTCCTCAGCGACTCCTCGGTGCTGATGCCGCCGCGGACGCCGTCGGCCATGTTCAGCTTGGCCGTCACCGCGATGGGCGTGCCCTCCTTTTCCACCGCGCGCCGCACGGCCATCACCATGCCGCGGGCGACCTTGGCCCGGTTTTCCAGCGATCCGCCGAACTCGTCGTCGCGGCGGTTGATCAGCGGGGACAGGAACGAGCTCGCCAAATAATTGTGGCCCAGGTGGATTTCGACGGCATCGAAGCCGGCCTCGATGGCCAGGCGGGCGGCGTTGGCGTGCCCGGCGATCACCTCGTCGATGTCTTCACGCGTCGCCTTCTTGGCGAATCGCATCCCGATCGGGTTGAAGAACCGCACCGGCGCCAGCGCCTTGGCCTTGTTGGACTTGGCGTTGGCCACCGGGCCGGCGTGGCCGATCTGCGCGCTGACCGCAGCGCCCTCGGCGTGCACCGCGTCGGTGAGCCGTCGGAACCCGGGCACGGCCTCCGGCCGCATCCAGATGCCGTTGCCCTCGGTGCGCCCGCCGGGGGAGACGGCGCAGTAGGCGACCGTCGTCATGCCGACCCCGCCGGCGGCGGGCAGCCGGTGGTATTCGATGAGGTCGTCGGTCACCAGCGCCTCGGGTGTGCGCGCCTCGAAGGTGGCGGACTTGATGGTGCGGTTACGCAGCGTTATCGGCCCGAGCTTCGCGGGGCTGAACACGTCCGGCGGGGTTGACATACCGGGAGCCTAATGGCGATCGCGAGCGCGGCGAAGCCGGGCGTGGCGGGTCGCCATCGTCGATGTCTAATGGCGATCGCGAGCGCGGCGAAGCCGGGCGTGGCGGGTCGCCATCGTCGATGTCTGCCAGACTGTCAGCGTGGGAGCAATCACGCTGGACGGCAAGGCCACCCGCGACGAGATCTTCGTCGACCTTAAACAGCGGGTGACCGCTTTGACCGCCTCGGGCCGCACCCCCGGGCTGGGCACCATCCTGGTGGGCGACGACCCCGGCTCTCAGGCGTATGTGCGGGGCAAGCACGCCGACTGCGCCAAGGTCGGCATCACCTCGATCCGCCGCGACCTGCCCGCCGACATCAGCACCGACACGCTCAACGACACCATCGACGAGCTCAACGCCAACCCGGATTGCACCGGTTACATCGTGCAGTTGCCGCTGCCCAAGCACCTGGACGAGAACGCGGCGCTGGAGCGGGTCGACCCCAACAAGGACGCCGACGGGCTGCACCCCACCAACCTGGGCCGGCTGGTGCTCAACAACCCGGCCCCGCTGCCGTGCACCCCGCGCGGCATCGTGCACCTGTTGCGCCGCTACGACGTCGAGATCGCCGGGGCGCACGTGGTCGTCATCGGCCGCGGCGTCACCGTCGGTCGCCCGCTCGGCCTGTTGCTGACCCGACGCTCCGAGAACGCCACAGTGACGTTGTGCCACACCGGAACTCGCGACCTGCCCGCCCTGACCAGGCAGGCCGACGTCATCGTCGCCGCCGTCGGGGTGCCGCACATGGTGACCGCCGACATGGTGCGCCCCGGTGCCGCGGTGCTCGACGTCGGCGTCAGCCGGGTGGACGGCAAGCTCGCCGGCGACGTGCATCCCGACGTGTGGGAGGTGGCCGGCCACATGTCGCCGAATCCCGGTGGGGTGGGCCCGCTGACCCGCGCGTTCCTGCTGACCAACGTCGTCGAACTGGCCGAGCGGGGATGACCGCGCGGACCGTGCTGCGGGCCCAGTGGCCAATTCTGTTGGTGGGCCTGATCTTTGCGACGGCCCTGGCCTTGGTGGGTGCCAACTTCTGGCGTCGCGGTTCGTTGTTGATCGGCATCGGTGTCGGCGTCGCGGCGCTGCTGCGGTTGCTGCTGTCCGAGGACCGGGCCGGCCTTCTGGTGGTGCGCGGCAAGGGAATCGACTTCATGACCACCGCGGCGGTCGGGGCGGCGATGTTCTATATCGCGTGGACCATCGACCCGCTGGGCACTCGCTAGTACCTCGGCAGCGCCGGAACCTGCCCGGGCATCGCGGGGAGCTGGCCCGCCATCCCGGGAATCTGGCCCGTCATGCCCGGAATCTGGCCCGTCATGCCCGGGATCTGGCCCGGCATTCCCGGCGGCATGGCCCCGGACAGGTTGCCGTTGGCGATGTTCGCCATCTCCTGGGGGCAATACGTCTGGATTGCGATCGTGGTGAACATGCGGGCCATCGTGGGCGACATGCCGCGGCCGGCGACGCTGGACGCGGCCGCCGCGAAATTGCCGCCCGGCTGCGACAGCATCGGGCAGATCGACTCGCCGACGGACATCGCGTTACCGGGCTCGCCGAAGTCGATGCCGGCGTGGTTGAGCGCGTCGATGAAGTCGTCGCCGTTGCCCTCCGCCCCGGCCGGCGCCGCGAACGCCGAGGCCACGGTCAGCAGGCCGGCGGCCGCGGCCAGCAGGCGGATGGTGAAGGGCTGATGGCGAAAGACCCAGATCCATTGATGAGTTCGTGCAAGTGCCTTCACGCCAGCCTCCCCGTCCGCCATGGAGTGCGTCTGAGGCACACTCGAATCACGCCTACGAACTCTGGGCCATCACTGTCACGTTTGCGACACGGTGGGGTAAAGGTTCGCACAATAAGCGTTTCGTGAGGTCGCGACCGGCGCGGCGTCGGTTATTACGCGGCCCGATTGCGCAAGGCCACTCGGCAGATCGACGCCACACTGTGATGTAACACGGGCGGCGACACCGGACTTGCGGGCGGGAGATGAACCAGAATCCGCCCCATGACGACCCGCCCGACCCACCACGAGATCTCGCGTCAGACGTTTCTTCGCGGCGCCGTCGGAATGTTGGCGACGGGAGCGGTGTTCGGCACCGCCCCGGCGGCCGCGGATCCCGCGGGCTGGGGCGGCCTTGCCTCCTCGATCGGCGGCAGCGTGCTGTTACCGGCCAACGGCGCCCAATTCTCCACCGGCAAGCAGGTTTTCAACTCGTTCTACAACGGATCCAATCCCGCTGCGGTAGTTCGGGTTTCGTCGCAGGCCGACGTGCAGAAGGCGGTCGCGTTCGCGAAGGTCAACAACCTCAAGGTCGCACCGCGCGGCGGGGGTCATTCGTACGTCGGCGCGTCCAGCGCCAACGGCACCATGGTGCTCGATCTGCGCGGCCTGCCCGGCGGGGCGAACTTCGACGGCAACAACGTCACGGTGACCCCGGCGACCGATCTGTATGCCGTACACCAGGCCCTGGCCGGCGCCGGCCGCGCCGTTCCTGTCGGCACCTGTCCCACCGTCGGCATGGCGGGGCTCGCGTTGGGCGGCGGGGTGGGCGCCGACGCCCGGCGCGCCGGGCTCACCTGCGACGCGCTGCAATCCGCGACCGTGGTGTTGCCCAGCGGCGACGTGGTCACCGCGTCGGCCAACGACAACCCGGATCTGTTCTGGGCCTTGCGCGGTGGCGGCGGCGGCAACTTCGGGGTGACCACCGCGATGACCTTCGCGACCTTCGCCACCGCGGACAGCGACCTGGTCCGGCTGGACTTCCCACCGTCGTCGGCGGTGCAGGTGCTCACCGGCTGGCAATCCTGGCTGGCCGGCGCGGACCGCAACACCTGGGGGATGGTTGATCTGTCGGTCGGCTCGGCGCAGGCGAATTGCCATGTGCTGGCGACGTCTCCGGCCGGGAGCGGCTCCGGTGTGGCCGACGCCCTCAAATCCGCGGTGGGGCTGGCGCCCGCCGCCGTGACCAACAAGACGCTGAGCCACATGGACCTGGTGACCTATCTGGCCGGTGGCGGCGCGACCAGCCCGGCGCGCGGCTTCGTGGCCGGTTCGGATGTGATCGGGCCGATGACTTCCGCTGCGGCCCATGCCATTGCGACCGCGGCCGGGCAGTGGCCGGCCTCCGGCGCGGGTCAGGCCTCGGTGCTGATCGATCCGCTGGGCGGCGCGGTCGCCGACGTCGCGCCGGGCGACACCGCGTTTCCGTGGCGCACTCAGTCCGCGGTGGTGCAGTGGTACGTCGAGCCCGCCGCCAACCAGGTAGCCGCCGCCAGCACCTGGGTGGGCGCCGCGCATCAAGCGGTACAACAGTTCTCGGTCGGCGGATACGTCAACTACCTGGAGGCCAATACCGCGCCGTCGCGCTACTACGGCCAGAATCTTTCGCGGCTGGCGACCGTCCGGCAGAAGTACGACCCCAACCGGCTGATGTTCTCGGGACTCGACTTTTAGCGAGATTAATTGCGCGAGTGTGAATCTATGGCGATTTCTCGGCCGATTTTGTCGGTGGGTGCCGTTAGTTTGGCGGTGTGGGTGATGAGCAGGATGTCGAGGCGGCGTTCGACGCGCTCGATGCCGCCTGGGATCAGGTCTGCGCGCTGAACGTCGACGCCCTGAAGCCGCGGCAACAGTTGGCGGTGTTGGCGCGCTGCGAAAAGCAGCGCCGGCGCATCCCGGCCGTCGAGCACCCCGTGATCAATTCCCTGGCCCGCCAAGCACCCTCGGTCGAACTCGGCGCCACGGTGGTCCACGCCATCGCCGAGGCGACCCTGATCAGCCGCGCTGAAGCCGCCCGCCGCCTCAACGAGGCACGCGATCTGGGCCCGCGCCACGGCCTGACCGGCGAACCGCTGGGCCCGATGCTGCCCGCCACCGCCGCCGGACAACGCGACGGCACCCTGGGCGCGGGCCAGGTCGCGGTGATCCGCAAGTTCTACCACCAGCTGCCCGGCTGGATCGACATGCCGACCCGCGAGCGGGCCGAAGCGCGGCTGGCCACGTA
>NZ_LZLL01000331.1:0-3972 GCF_001669335.1 Mycobacterium sp. 1245852.3
GGTGGGGCTGCGATCACCGGCGTGCGGGCCGGCGGCCGTCACCAGCGTGCCGGTGACCAGCACGGCGGCCAGGTTCAAGCCGGACAGCGCGGTCAGCGCGCGCAGCGGCCGGACGACCCGCTCGCGCACCACTGCGTCGTCCGGTTCGCCGACTTTCACGTAGAGCAGCACCGACAGCCACACCATCGTCATCGACGTCAGCAGGTGGACGGCCACCGTCCACCACAGCAGCCCGGTGCGCACGGTGATGCCGCCGATCACCGCCTGCACGACGGTGGACACCGGCATCAGCCAGGCATAGACGAGGACCTCGCGGCGCCGTCGCGCCCGGGTGACGGCCAGCACCGCCAGCGCCGCCGTGATGACGACGGCGAAGGTGACCATCCGATTGCCGAACTCGACGGCCTGGTGGATGCGTGGCACCTCGGCGTGGGCCACCGGCACGAAGCTGCCCGGAAAGCACTGCGGCCAGGTGGGGCAGCCCAGGCCCGACGCGGTGACGCGCACGATCGCGCCGGTGATGGCGATGCCGCCCTGGGTGAGGATGACGGCCGCGGCGATCAGGCGCTGCACGCCCAGGCTGGGGTTGGGCAGCAGGTCCACCGCGCGCAACAGCATCCGTCCAACCACGGCCCGATCCTAAGCCACCGAAAACTACGAGCTGTAGTACGGAGGGGTGCATCGAGACTTAAGCCACGTACACCGGTATCGGCGTGTCGTGTGCGTGGTTTAAGTGTCGCGAGCCAGACCCGAACGTCAGACGAAGAGCCCGATGCGACCGTCAGGTGAAGCGGAACCAGCGCAGCGCGCTCAGCGCGCCCACCGCGCCCCACGCGGCCAGGACGATCACCCCGAACCAGTCCACCGACATGGTCATCGCCTGCGACAGCGCCTCGGTGAGCGCGCCCGACGGGGTCAGCCGGGCCGCCAACTTGACCGCGGTCGGGGTGATGCCGGTTTCGACGGTCAGCGCGCCGAGGCCGGCGAACACGAACCACATCAGGTTTGCAACCGCGAGCACGATCTCGGCCCGCAGCGTCCCGCCGAGCAGCAGCCCCAGGGCCGCGAACACCACGGTGCCCAGCGCGATCACCGCCGCGCCCAGCGCCAACGCCGCCGGTTCCGGTCGCCAGCCGAGCGCAAAACCGATGGCGCCCAACAGGATTGCCTGCAAAAACACCACGGTGACCACGGCCAGCGACTTGCCCGCGATGATGCCCCACACCGGCAGCGGGGTGGCGCCGAGCCGCTTGAGCGCGCCGTAGCGCCGATCGAAGGCGACCGCGATCGCCTGCCCGGTGAACGCGGTCGAGATCACCGCCAGCGCCATGATGACCGGGGTGAAGGTGGCCGCGCGGTGCTGGCCGAACGAACCGAGCGGCAGCAGCGTGAGCCCGACCAGCAGCGTGATCGGGATGAACATGGTCAGCAGCAGCTGTTCGCCGTTGCGCAGCAGCAGCTTGAGCTCCAAACCGAACTGCGCGGCAAGCATTTTCGGCACCGCGCTGGGCCGCGGGTCGGGCGCGAAGGTGCCCGCGGGAAAGACGCTGGATCGAATCTCGTTGTCGGTCAAGGCCGTAACTTCCTGCCGGTGAGGTCGAGGAACACGTCCTCGAGGCTGCGTTGCTCGACGCGCATGTCGGTGGCCAGCACGTCGATCCGCGCGCACCACGCGGTGACGGTGGCCAGCACCTGGGGGTCGATGTGCCCTTCGATCAGGTACTCGCCCGGTGTCACCTCGGTGGCCTTGTAGTCCTCCGGCAGCGCGGCGGACAGCAGCGACAGATCCAGGCGCGGCGGTGCGCTGAACCGCAACTGGTCCTTGGCCCCGCTGCGCATCAGCTCCGTCGGCGTGCCGGAGGCCACCGTCGCCCCGTGGTCGATGATCACCAGCCGGTCGGCGAGTTCCTCGGCCTCCTTGAGCTGATGCGTGGTCAGCACCACCGTCACGCCGTCGCGGCGCAGCGCGTCGATCAGTTCCCACACCAGCAGCCGGGCGTGCGCGTCCATGCCCGCGGTGGGCTCGTCGAGGAACACCAGTTCCGGGCGGCCGACCAGGGCACAGGCCAGCGCCAGGCGTTGCTGCTGGCCGCCGGAGAGCCGCCGGTAGGTGGTGCGGGCGGCGTCGGTGAGGCCGAGCGTGTCCAGCAGCCAGGCGGGGTCCAGCGGGTCGGCGGAGTAGGCGGCCACCAGATTGAGCATCTCGCCGGCCCGCGCCGCGGGATAGCCGCCGCCGCCCTGCAGCATCACCCCGATGCGCGCCCGCAGCCGCGTGTTGTCGGCGATCGGGTCCAGGCCGAGCACCTCGATGGTGCCGGCGTCGGGCCGTACGAAGCCCTCGCACATCTCCACCGTCGTCGTCTTGCCGGCGCCGTTGGGGCCGAGCAGGGCCAGCACCTCGGCGGCGTGCACCTCGAGATCGAGGTTGGCGACGGCCTCGACGGACCCGTATGTCTTGGTGACGCCGCGCAGCCGCACCACCGTGTCAGGGGATTTGCGCGATTCTGGAAAGGCCGAGCTCACGTGGAATCAGCGTAGGCGCCATGTGCCGGCGCCGGGCGGGGGGGCGACGGGGGCTGCGGCGGTGCCGTCTCGTCGGTGACGGGTGGGCCGTCGGATTCGGTGCCCAGGACGGGCGGGCGGCGCCAGGGCAGGCGGGTGTAGGTCAGCGCGATGAGCGCCACGACGATGACGGTGCTGGCCAGGGTGGCGTCGATGATCTGGAACAGCGCGAACCGGTCGCCGTTGGCGGTGGGGCCGAAGATCCCGACGACCAGGCTGATGACGATCGCCGCGACGCGGAAGCCGGTGCGGGTCGCCCAGGCGGCCAGCGGGATGATGGCCCACAGCAGGTACCAGGGCTGCACGACGGGAAACAGCAGCACCGTGATGCCCAGCGCCACGCCCAGCCCGCCGATCGGGTGCAGCCGGCCGCGGAAGACGGCCAGCAACAACCAGGCCACCATGACCATGATGATCAGCACGCCGATCGCACGGGTCAGCCCCAGCACCGCGGTGGTGTGATCGCCCAGCCCCAGCAGGATGCCCACCTGCCCGGTGCCCAGCGCCAGCAGCGTCGGCGGCGACATCCAGCTGCGTACCACGTTGGCGGTGCCCAGCGTGTAGATCCAGCCGAAGCCCAGCCCGCTGGCCCAGCCCACCAGCGCCATCACCGCCAGCGACAGCACCGCCATGCCGCCGCCGGTCAGCAGCAGCGCGCGCAGGGTGCCACCGCAGCGGTAGGCCAGGGCCATCGTGACGAAGCCCAGCGCCAGCAACGACGGCAGTTTCACCTGCGACGACAGCACGATCAGCACAGCGCCGGCGACCAGCATCCCCAGCGGCTCCCAGTCCGGCCCGAGCTTCCAGGAGTGGGGGAGCAGGCGCGGCGCTTTGCCATCCGAGATGCCGCGCAACGCGAATTCCGCCCCGGCCAGCATCAGGCCCAGCATCAGCGCCTCGTTGTGCACGCCGGCCACCAGATGCATGATCAGCAGCGGATTGGCCGCGCCCAGCCACAGGGCGCTGACCTCGGCGACGCCGCAGCGCCGGGCCAGGCGCGGGGTCGCCCACACGATCAGGGCCACCCCGAGCAGCTCCACCAGGCGGTGGCACAGCACGGCGGCGACGATGTTCTCCCCGGTGACCGCCGAGATGCCGCGCCCGATCCACAAAAACAGCGGCCCGTACGGCGCGGGCGTCTCGCGCCACAGCGTCGGCACGGACAGCGTGAAGATGTGCGACAGCCCCAGGCCGGAGGCCGGGCCCACCCGGTAGGGGTCCAGGCCCTCCAGCGAGATCTGGCTTTGCGCCAGGTAGGAGTAGACGTCCTTGCTGTACATCGGCGGGGCGATGAGCAGCGGCAGCACCCACAGCAGCAGGGTGCGGTCCAGGTCGCCGCGCGACATCCGCCGGTTGCCCAGCGCGAACCGGCCCAGCATCAACCAGGCCAGCGCCATCATGACGGCACCG
>NZ_LZLL01000332.1:0-8714 GCF_001669335.1 Mycobacterium sp. 1245852.3
AGCGCTTCCCCTTCGTCCCCGCCGATCCGCAACGGCTGGAACAGGATTGCTTCGAGGGCTACAACATCCAGGTCGCCGGCCTCGAACAGCGCCTGCGCGCGCTGGATTTCCCGAAGGTGGTCATCGGGATCTCCGGTGGACTGGACTCGACGCACGCCCTGATCGTGGCCGCCCGCGCGATGGATCGCGAACAACGGCCGCGCAGCGACATTTTGGCGTTCACGCTGCCCGGCTTCGCCACCGGGGACCGCACCAAACGCAACGCGTCCGAGCTGTGCCGCACGCTGGGTGTGACGTTCGCGGAGATCGACATTCGCCAGAGCGCGGAACTGATGCTCAAGGAGATGGATCACCCGTTCGCGCGCGGCGAAAAGGTGTACGACGTCACCTTCGAAAACGTCCAGGCCGGTTTGCGCACCGACTACCTGTTCCGGTTGGCCAACCAGCGTGGCGGCATCGTGCTGGGCACCGGCGACCTGTCCGAGTTGGGACTGGGCTGGTCGACATACGGGGTGGGCGACCAGATGTCGCACTACAACGTCAACGCCGGCGTGCCCAAAACACTGGTCCAGCACCTGATCCGCTGGGTCATCTCGTCGGAGCAGTTCGAACCGGAGGTCAGCGAGGTGCTGCAGTCGGTGCTCGACACCGAGATCACCCCGGAGCTGGTGCCCAGCGGCGAGGAAGAAGAGCTGCAGAGCAGCGAAGCAAAAGTGGGTCCATTTGCGCTGCAGGACTTTTCATTGTTCCATGTGCTTCGCTTCGGATTCCGGCCGTCCAAGATCGCCTTTTTGGCCTGGCACGCCTGGAGCGATCCCGACCACGGCATCTGGCCCCCCGGCTTCCCCGAGGACAAGCGGCCGTCCTACACGCTCAAGGAGATCCGGCACTGGCTGCAGGTCTTCGTGCAGCGGTTCTATTCGTTCAGCCAGTTCAAGCGCTCGGCGCTGCCGAACGGGCCCAAGGTGTCGCACGGGGGTTCGCTGTCGCCGCGGGGGGATTGGCGCGCGCCGTCCGACATGTCCGCGCGCATCTGGCTCGACGAGATCGAACGCGAAATCCCCAAGGACTAGCCTGCGCTCACGGGCCCGCCCGGATCACCGAGCGGGCCTGCGAGCATTCGCGCTCACGCCTTGGCGCGCCGCCACCCCTGGTACTGCACTTCGGCGAACACCAGCGTGTAAGCGCCGGCCGCCAGGTTCAACACGACGCCGGCCGACGTCAACGGAAAGACGTCCGCGAGCACCAGAACGATCGCGGCCACCGTGTATGCCACGTTGGCGATGATGACGCCGATGCCGGCGCGCCGCACCGATGGCAGGCTGGCCAGCCCGAACACCACCACGCCGTACGCGATCAAGAACGCGGCCATGGCGTACTCGAACGCCTTCGTGGTGCCCGAGAGGTCGGCGAGCCAGCCGGCGAACGGCAGACCGGCCAGCCCGACCAGCCCGCTGATGGCGGCGTCGGCGCGCATGGCGAGCCGAAGCAAGCCGTCCCGGGTACCGGTGCGGTCAAGCGTGATAGCGGACATGATGTTCCTTTCTCTGGCGGACTGCGATCGCTACCGACGCTGCTCCCAGCCCACTGCCAGATCGACGCCGGGCGCTGCCAAACACTGCCAACCGCAGGTCAGCGGGGCGATCGGTGGCTAGCGCTCGTAGGTTCCGGTCAGCGTGCCCCGCGCCAGCACGTGACCGCGCATCGCGGCCAGCAGCCCCTTGGCGTTGGTCACGGCGTCCGGAATGGTGACATCGAGCGCGAATACCTGAAAGCGGTAGTGGTGTGGCCCATGGCCGGGGATCGGCCGTGGCCCGGCATAGCCGCGGTGACCCAGGTCGGCCCGCGGGAAGCGGATTCCTGGGCATCCCGGCTGCAGCGCACCCGCGGCCACGCCGCCGACGCTCGGGTCGATCACCGCGACGGTGTGCAACAGGGGCCGGGGCAGCGGGACGTCGACGTCGTCCATGACGAGCACGACCTGGCGGGTGCGGCCCGGCAGCGCGTCCCAGCGCAACGGCGGGGAGGCGTTGTCGCCGACGCCCTTGCCGGCGCTGGACGCCGGCATGGCGCCCCCGTCGGTGAACGCGGTGCTGGTTACGGCGATGGTCGTGGGCGCCTCGAACGCGCCGCCGGCGAGCGGGCTTCGGCGGGCACCCGCGCGCACCCCGCGCAACGCCCGGCCCAGACGCTCGATCACGCGCCGCTGCCCGCGCCGCGCATCGCCACCGCGGGTGAGCGCAGCAGGTCGCCCATTTCGGTAGGCAGGTAGCCCTGCCGGGCGAGCCGGGGCAGCACACCGCCGCTCTCGATGATGTCGAGGATCAGGTCGGGCAGGCGCGCGACGGTGCCCGCGACCCCGGTGGTGTCGTTGCGCCAGCTGCCGTCGCCGAGGTCGAAGGTTCCGGTGTCGCCGTCGCTGAACGCCGAGGTGGCCTCGGGGACGGTGATCGCCGGCAGCCCGGAGTTCACGGCGTTGCGGAAGAACAGCGAGTTGAATTCCTCGGCGACCAGGCCGGCGACGCCGAGTTCGACGAACAGCGCCGCCACCGGGCGTGACGAGCCGAGCCCGAAGTTCTTGCCGGCCAACACGATATCGCCGGGGGAGACGTCGTCGGTCCAGCCGGGCCGCACCTCGTAGAAGATGTGCTTGGCGGCCTCGGCCGGATCCATCTTCATGGCGAACGCCGGATACATGGCGTCGGTGTTCAGGTTGTCGCCGAACACCCATACCTTGCCGCTGAAGCGCAGTGTCATGCGGTCACACTCCTCGGGTCGCTGATGTAGCCGGTGACCGCGGATGCGGCGACGGTGGCCGGGGAGGCCATAAAGATTTCGGCCTCGTTGCTGCCCATGCGCCCGGTGAAGTTACGGGTGCTGGCCGTGATGCAGACCTCGCCGGGCCCCACCACACCCATGTGGTAGCCGAAGCAGGCGCCGCAGGTGGAGTTGGTGACGACGGCGCCGGCGTCGGCGAGGTCCTGAAGGTAGCCGCGACGCATGGCCTCGCGGTACACGGCCTGGGACGCGGGCGTGATCAGCAGCCGCACGCCCGGCGCAACGGTCTTGCCGCGCAACACCTGCGCGGCAATCTGCAGGTCCTCGAGTTGTCCGTTGGCGCAGGAACCGATGAAAGCCTGATCGATTTTCTGTCTGCCCAATCGTGATACCGGCGATCCGTTGCGGCTGACGGTGCCCGGCCGCGCCACGTACGGTTCCAGCGCCGCCAGGTCCACTCGCCGCACGTCCTGATAGGCGGCATCGGAATCCGGTGAGACGGCCTCGAATCCGGTGACGCCGCGTTCGGCGAGGAACGACGCCAACACATCGTCGGGCTCGAATGTGCTGAAATCGGCCGACACCTCGGCGCCCTGCGTCGCGATGGTCCGCCGGTCGTGCATCGGGATGCCGGCCAGGCCGGGCCCGCCGAATTCGAGGTTCTGATTGGGCGCATCGCCGTACTCGTTGGCGATGTGCAGGAAGATGTCCTTGCCGCTCACCACGTCCGGCTTGGCGCCGTCGAATTCGTAGCGGATCGTCGGCGCGACCTGGAACCACGTGGAACCGGTGCACATGATCGAATAGATCTCGGCGGGACCCAGGCCACGGGCGGCGGTGTTGTACGCGCCGGCCGCACAGGTATGAGAGTCGGTGCAGGCCAATACTTCTCCCGGGCGCGCCAAGCCGTTCTCGGCGATCACCTGATGGCAGATGCCGTGGCGGCCGACGTCGTAGAAGCGCTCGATGCCGAAGTCGGCGACGAAGCTGCGGGCGTGCTGACCGCCCTCGGCGTCCTTGATGGTCGGGGCGGGCACGGCGTGATCCATGATCACCGCGAGCTTGTCGGGATCGTGAATTCGGTTGGGCTGTATCCACATGGTGCCGAACTGCAGGTCGATCAGGACGGTCATGTCCACGTCGACCACGACGGTGTCACCCGGGGCCACCGAGTCCAACCCGGCCTTGCGGGCGAAGATCTTTTCGATGACGGTCATGCCCATGAGCGGTCCCCGATCTGTGCGTACTTGTCGTCGAGCGCCCGCCATTGCGCCATGCCCACCAGGTTGAAGAAGTCTTCCGGGGAGCTCGGCAGCTGGGCGGCGAGGTCGGTGCCGTTGAGTTCGCACAGGCTCTGCAGCATGGCGAACGTCGTCTGCATCAACAGATTGCTCGGATGGATGGCGATCGCGTAACCCAACTCCTGCAGGCGCGACGCCGACTGCAACGGTGTGAGGCCGCCGAGCACCAGGTTGATCAGCAGGGGGGCGTCCACTTCGGCTGCGATGCGCTCGATTTCGCCGACGTCCTGCGGCGCCTCGACGAAAATGATATCGGCCCCGGCTTGTGCGTACCGGTTGGCGCGCTCGATCGCGGCGTCCAGCCCGAGTGGGCCGCGCGCGTCGGTGCGGGCCACCACCAGCAGGTTGTCGTCGGATCTGGCATCCAGTGCGGCCGCCAGCGTCCGTTCGAACACCGTCGCGTCGACGACCTGCTTGTCCGGCAGGTGCCCGCAGCGTTTGGGAAATACCTGGTCCTCCAACTGGATGGCGGCCACCCCGGCCGCGTCGTAGGAACGGACGGTGCGCACCACGTTCATGGGTCCGCCATAGCCGGTATCGGCGTCGGCGATCAGCGGGACGTCGCCCAGGGCGTCGGTGACCATCGCGACCCGATCGGCCATTTCCGTCGCGGTGACCAGACCGATGTCGGGCAGTCCGAATCCCGACGCGGCCACACCGGCGCCGGTCAGATATGCCGCGACGTGTCCGGTCCGTCTGGTCAGGTGTGCCGATATTCCGTCGAAAACGCCCGGCGCGACGATCAATTCGCGCTTGTTCAACAATTCTTTGAGCCGAGAGCGGGCCGGTGTTGTCGCCATCCGAGTCCTTTCAGTCCAGTGCGCCCGCGACGGGGCCGGCGAGCACATCGATGAGGTTGTTGATGTCGGTCAGGTCGTCGAGCCCGGTCACCGCGCGCTCGATCGCCGCGGCGCGGCCGCGACTGGTGACCCGGTCGGCCAGGGCGTGGAACTTGGCCACCAGTTCGTCGTTGGTGACCGGATCGTCGGGCGCGCCGTGCGGCAGGGCGACGCGCGCGCGGTGCACGGTTCCGTCCCGGGTGGTGACCGCGAGGTCGGTGCGGAACTTCTCGGTGATGCCGGCGTCGGCCAGCGATTCGTCGAGGTGCACCGTGGTGGCCGCGATCAGTGACCAGATGTCGTCGGCATCAAGGCGCGCGGGGGTGAACTGTTCGGGCAGCACGTTGCCGTCGAGCAGCGCGGCCGCGGTGGCGTACCCGATGTTCATCTGGGCCCCGATCGGAGGGAGCGGGCGCTGCGACTGCCACCACCCGTGCTTGTACACGGTCTCCCCGACGGTGATGTCGACCGACGAGATATCTTCCGGTGCAATCGAATTCCGCAATTCCCGGGCGGCGTCGATGGCGCCGTGCAGCCCACCCATCGCCGCATAGGATTTGACCATGATGACGGTGGTCTCCCAGCGCTGGCCGAGCTCGCCGGTCAGCGCCGCGGCATCCGGGTTGTGGCCCTCACCGAAAACGCTGAGGAAGCCGCCGTATTCGCGCTCGAACACCCGCTTGATTCCGGTGTAACCGCCGGCCGCCAGACCCGCAGCGTAGAAGCCGTTGCGGGCGGCCAGGCCGTGGTGCATGCGTTTGCTCATCGCTTCGTATTGAGCGGCCATCAAACCCGCCGACTGGGTTGCGGCCAAACCCAGGGCGTCCTCCAGCTGCGCCGGTGGCAGGCCGCGCAATTTGCCGGACGCCATTGCCGCCGAATGGGTGCCGAAGACGGGTCCCGAATGCCATCCGCGGTCCAGCATTTGGGTGCCGTGCAGGGTGTAGCCGACGCGTGGACCCACCTCGAACCCGACGATGGCCGCCAGTGCCAGGTCGGCCCCGGTCGTCGGCACCGGGCGTGTCGACGCCGTCGACAGCAGCGCCGGGATGAGCAGCGAGCAGCTGTGCAGCGGGGCCAGCGGATGGAAATCGTCGAGTTCGAAACCCTGGATGAACGTGCCGTTGAGCACCGCGGCCGCGGGCGCGCTGGTCCGCTGTCCGGTGCCGATCACGACGCTGTCGCCGGATCCCTCCAGACCCAGCACGGCGTCGGTGGCGACGCGCGACCACGGTAGTTGGGCGCCCACCAGGGCGCAGCCGACGCCGTCGAGCAGGAGGTGTTTGGCACGCTCGACGACGGTGGGCGGGACGTCGTCGAGCGTGAGATCGGCGACCCAGGTGGCCAGGCGCCCGGTCGGTCCGGCCGGATCGGTGGCGGCCCGCTGCTGCACCGCTGTCATCGCGACCCCCTCGGGCTAGTAGACGTCTGGGTAGTTGTTATATGTTTATAACAACTGACGCGGTCGCGCAAGGGAGGCGGTGTGGAAGCATTGGGCACCGTGCAGCAGCGCAGCGACAAGGCCGGCCCGGTGTCCGCGGCCGCCGGTGTGCCGTTGCACCGGCAGCTGTTCCTGGTGCTGCACGACGAGATCGACCGCGGGGTCATCGCCCCCGGCGAGGCGTTGCCTACCGAGCAGACGCTGTGCGATCAGTTCGGGGTCTCCCGCATCACCGTGCGCCGCGCGCTGGCCGACCTTGCCGAACAGGGCTACATCGAGCGCAGGCAGGGTGTGGGTTCTTTTGTACGCCAACATGATCCGGCCGACGTGCCCGCGAGTCGCTCATACCTGCAAGAACTGCGTCAGACCCAATTCGAAACCGAGGTCGAGGTCGTCGAACTGGGCACCCGGCCGCCCCCACGGGTGGTCGCCGAAACCCTGCGGCGCGGCGGCGATCTGCTGCACATCGTGCGGGTGCGGCGGCAACGCAGGACCGGTGAGCCGTTGCTGGTGACCGACGCTTGGCTGCCCCCGGAGCTGGCCCCGGTGCTGACCGAGGCGGCGTTGCGGCGCGCGCCGCTCTACGAGCTGTTGTCCGACAATGCAGTCACGGTGAACCGGGTGCGGCACGAGATCACGGCCGAAATCGCGGGTCCGCGCAACGCGCACCTGCTCGACATGCCGATCGGCGCCGCCGTGTTGCGGGTCAACCGCCTCGTGTACGCGGCCGACGCACCGCATCACTACCTGTCGGGCCTACTGTCGCCGAGCCGAAGTCGTGTGCTGCTCAGCCAGTCCGCCGACGAGCTCGAAACCGGCGACGGCCTGCGAATCGCCCACGATGTCGGCGGGCGCAGCGGCTAGGACGCGCCCCGCAGCGCCTTGTCGATCGCCTGGGCGTCCGGCGCGCAATCACCGGCGCCGGCGACAAGGGTCGCCAGCGCACCCGCTGCGCAGGCTCGCTGCAACGCCAGTCGCCGCTGATCCGCCGAGCCGGGGTTGGGTGGCCAATTCGTGGCCAGGACGCCGGCGAACACGTCACCGGCTCCGGCGGTGTCCACCGCGGCCACCGTCGGGGCCGGTACCGTGTATTCGCCGTCCGCGCCAACGTAACGGGCGCCGTGCGCGCCCAGCGTCACGACCAAATGTTCTGGGCGCCAGGGCCATTCGTCGGCCTCCTCTTCGTTGGTGATCACCACGTCCGCCGCGGCCGCCAAGTCGCCCAACGAGCCGGGATCCTGGCCGGCCGGCGAAGCGTTCACGACGACGACCGCTCCGGCCGAGCGCGCGTGGTGCGCGGCCGCGACGGCCGTGGGCACCGGAATCTCGAGCTGGGTCAACATCACATCGCAGTCGCCGACGACCGAGCGGGCACGCTCGTCGCTGAGCGTGAAGCGGCCGTTGGCGCCCGCCGCCACCACGATCGTGTTCTCGGCGTTGGCGTCGACCACCACGATGGCCGTGCCGCTGGGTCCGGGGATTTCGACGGCCCCGTCGAGCCTGACGCCATTGGCCTCGAGGTGCGAGCGCAGTCGGCCCGCGGCCGCGTCATCGCCGAGCGCTCCGACGAACTGCACCGTCGCGCCCGCGCGCGCCGCCGCCACCGCCTGATTGCCCCCCTTGCCGCCGGGGGTGTGCGTCAACGACGACGCCAAAACCGTTTCGCCAGGCCGTGGAAGGGCGTCCACGCCCAACGACAGATCGAGATTCACGCTGCCCACTACACAAACGCGTGTCATGCCGCCGACGTTAGTCGGGCCGGGATGCCAAAGCACACCGGGGCGACCGGCACTTTCGACGCCGAATCGCGTCCTGGCAAACGCCGAATATCTCGATGTCCGCGCGATATTCTGCTGCGTTAGGGGTGCAGGATCGAACGAGAAAAGGGCAGGCGATTGACCACGAGCGAGCTGACGGACGCCGAACCCCATACCGATACCGGTCCGGCCCAACCGGCCGCAAAGCGCGTGCGGCAGCGCGCCCTGGCCCGCTTCCGGTTCGGTATCCAGTCCAAGATCTTGATCACGATGCTGCTGTCGAGCATTTTGGGTGTGGCGGTGATCGGCCTCATCGGCGCCGTGTCCGGCCGTAACGCGTTGCGCCAAGTCGAATCGGAACGGTTGATCGAGTTGCGCGAGTCGCAGAAGCGGGCCGTACAGGCGCTGTTCCGGGAGGTCTCGAATTCGCTGATCGTCTACAGCGGCGGCTTCAGCGTCAACGAGGCGATGACGACGCTGACCACCGGATTCGGTCAGCTGGGCAACGCCACGATCACGCCCGCGCAACAACAGTCGCTGGTCAACTATTACGACGACGACATGATCAAACCGATCAAGCGGATCACCGGGGACACCA
>NZ_LZLL01000333.1:0-806 GCF_001669335.1 Mycobacterium sp. 1245852.3
ACAGCTCGACGGCGAGCACCCCGACCACACCGAGCTCGCCCGCCAGCCGCAGCGCCAGCTGCTGCGCGGCGGCGGCCAGCTCGCCCGAATGACCCATCAGGCGGCGATCGCCCTGGGGCAATCGCTGCGGGTACTGGCCACCGCCGCCGACGAGCCGGCGGCGCTGGTCGCGCCCGACATCGTCATCGGTTCGCACACCGACATCGACGACCTGCGCCGGGTGGCGGCGGGCGCCGACGTGCTGACCTTCGACCACGAACACGTGCCGAACGAACTGCTGGACAAGCTGGTCGCCGAGGGCATCAACGTGGCGCCGCCGCCGCAGGCCCTGATGCACGCGCAGGACAAGCTCGTCATGCGCCGCCGCGTTGATGCCCTCGGCGTCCCGGTGCCGCGTTACGCCGAGATTCGCAGCGTCGACGAACTGGACGCCTTCGCGCGGCGCATCGCCGGCCCGGTGGTCGTCAAAGCGGTCCGCGGCGGCTACGACGGGCGCGGGGTGCGGATGGCGCGCGACCCGTTGCACGCCCGCGAGATCGCGACGGCGTTCCTGGCCGATGGGGTGCCGGTGATGGCCGAGGAGCAGGTGAACCTGCGCCGCGAGCTATCCGCCCTGGTGGCCCGGTCGCCGTTCGGCCAGGGTGCGGCGTGGCCGGTCGTCGAGACCGTGCAGCGGGACGGGATCTGCGTACAGGTGATCGCGCCCGCGCCGGAGCTGTCCGGCGAGCAGGCCGCCGCCGCGCAGCAGCTGGCGCTGCGGCTGGCGGGCGAGCTCGGTGTGGTCGGGGTGCTCGCCGTCGAGCTGT
>NZ_LZLL01000334.1:0-726 GCF_001669335.1 Mycobacterium sp. 1245852.3
GCGAGAACGTGCCGCTGGACCCCAATGCCCCGCAGGGGGCGTTCACCGCGGCGCGGCTGGCCAAGGCCGAGGGCGTGAAGATCTCGAAGATCTCCTTATCAAAAAAATAAAAAACCGTCGACTACGAGGGCGCCACCATCCCGGTTCCGGTGGACGACCAGACCCTGCAGAAGATCTGCGAGATCACCGACGGCCAGTCGTTCCACGCCGACAGCCTGGACTCGCTGAAGAACGTGTACTCGACGCTGCAGCGCCAGATCGGCTACGAAACCGTGAAGGGCGACGCCAGCCTGGCCTGGATGCTGCTCGGCGCGTTCGTCCTGGCCGGCGCCATCCTGGCCGGGCTCCTGCTGAACCGCAGGCTGCCCGCCTGAGTCAGCTGGGCAGGCGCCGGTTGATCAGCAGTGCCAGCGCGGTCGCGATCAGGGCGGTCAGCACGGCCAGCCGCAGCCAGCCGGAGCTGCCCGGCCCCGGCACCGTGCGGTAGCCGATCTCGTTCTCGATGGCGTTGTAGCTCTTTTCCAGCTCGCCCAGGGTGGTGGCGGTGTAGGACTGCCCGCCGGACAGCTTGGCCACCATCTTCATCTGGTCGGTCGAGACCGGGACGGCGATGCGCTGCCCGTCCATCTCGATCTCGCCGCCCTTGGTCCCGAACGAGATCGTCGAGATCGGCACGCCCTCGTCCTTGGCCAGCCGCGCCGCGGTGAAGATGCCGTCGTGCGGATC
>NZ_LZLL01000335.1:0-1628 GCF_001669335.1 Mycobacterium sp. 1245852.3
CGCCGCCGCGTGGCTTCACCCCGGCGCCGCCTCCGGAATGGGCGGACCTCGACGTCGACCCGGCCGACCTGGTGGTCATCGTCGGTGGCGCGGAGCTCGGGCCCTACGGCTCGTCGCGGACCCGCTTCGAGATGGAGGTCGACAACGAGCTGTCGGCGGCCGGCGTCCTGGAGCTGGCCTGGACCACCGGGCTGATCCGTTGGGAGGACGACCCCCAACCCGGTTGGTACGACACGCAATCCGGTGACCTGGTCGACGAGTCCGAGTTGGTCGAGCGTTATCACGACGCCGTCGTGGAGCGTTGCGGCATCCGGGAATTCGTCGACGACGGCGCGATCGACCCCGATCACGCCTCGCCGCTGCTGGTGTCGGTGTTCCTGGACAAGGACTTCGCGTTCGTGGTGTCCTCGGAGGCCGACGCGCGCGCGTTCGTCGAGTTCGATCCCGAACACACGATCATCCGGCCGGTGCCCGACTCCAGCGACTGGCAGGTGATCCGCAAGGCGGGCACCGAGATTCGGGTGCCGCGCAAGACCAAGCTGTCGCGGACCGTCGGCGCGCAGATTCCCACCGGGTTCGACCCGACCGTCTTCGGCATCAGCCAGGACATGGCCAGCTCCACCGACCGGGTGGCGCTGTGGAACATCGTCGCGACCGTCGACGCGTTCCTGTCGTCGGGATTCACTCCGGCCGAGTTGATGCGGTGGGTGCACCCGGGCCTGGTGGCCAGCACGCAGGGCACCGGCATGGGCGGCATGACGTCGATGCAGACGATGTATCACGGCAACCTGCTCGGCCGGAACAAGCCGAACGACATCCTGCAAGAAGTTCTGCCGAATGTCGTTGCCGCACACGTCATTCAGAGTTACGTAGGCAGCTACGGCGCGATGATCCACCCGGTGGGCGCCTGCGCGACCGCGGCGGTGTCGGTCGAGGAGGGCGTCGACAAGATCCGGCTCGGCAAGGCCGAGCTGGTGGTCGCCGGTGGATTCGACGACCTGACGCTGGAAGCCATCATCGGCTTCGGTGACATGGCGGCCACCGCCGACACCTCCATGATGCGCGGCCGCGGTATCCACGACTCGAAGTTCTCCCGGCCCAACGATCGTCGCCGGCTGGGATTCCTCGAGGCGCAGGGCGGTGGCACCATCCTGCTGGCGCGCGGCGACCTGGCGCTGAAGATGGGTCTGCCGGTGCTGGCCGTGGTGGCCTACGCGCAGTCGTTCGCCGACGGCGTGCACACCTCGATCCCTGCGCCGGGGCTGGGCGCGCTGGGCGCCGGTCGCGGCGGGAAGGATTCGGCGCTGGCGCGGTCGCTGGCCAAGCTCGGGGTGGGCGCCGACGACATCGCGGTGATCTCCAAGCACGACACGTCGACGTTGGCCAACGATCCCAACGAGACCGAACTGCACGAGCGGCTCGCCGATTCGCTCGGCCGGTCCGAGGGCGCTCCGCTGTTCGTGGTGTCGCAGAAGAGCCTCACCGGGCACGCCAAGGGCGGCGCGGCGGTCTTCCAGATGATGGGCCTGTGCCAGATACTGCGCGACGGGGTGATCCCACCGAACCGCAGCCTGGACTGCGTCGACGACGAACTGGCCGGCTCGGCCCACTTCGTGTGGGTGCGCGAG
>NZ_LZLL01000336.1:0-868 GCF_001669335.1 Mycobacterium sp. 1245852.3
AGCGTGTAGTCCGAATAGAAGTCGCCCAGTGTGTCACTCCACGCCTGCGGGAACAATGGGTCCTGGTCGGGCCACAAGATGGTGACAGGCTTGGATAGCCGCTCATCGGGCGCCGGAGTCGTCTCGTTGGCGTAGTAGGTGATGGGGTTGCCTTCCGGGTTGCGGAACCACAACACACTGGCCAGGAAATCCCCAGGGGCCGAGTGGTTCTCGGTGAGGTGGTCGAGAAGGTCCGCGACGACGGTCGACCCGGGCGCCGACCAGTTGGCCAGATTCTCTTTCAGCGCCGCACGCACGGCGTCGGGCTTACCGTCGATGATCTCTTCGACGAGTTCGGACTTGTAGAAGATCGCATGCACGAAGGCGTTGACCGCGTCTTCTTCGAGGATCCGTCGCCCAACACCCATGGTGGGTGGTGCGATGACAAGCGACCGCGCGAGTTCCGGGCGCGTCATCGCGATCGTCTGCACGGTGAAACTGCCGACGTCATACCCGCACAGCACGGCATCGCTGATGTCCAATTCTTCTAGGAGGGCGATGACGCCGCCCACCTGGCGGTTGAGCGCATAGGCGGCCGGGTCGGTGAGGTGCTTGTCGGACTTTCCGTAGCCGCGCAGATCGAGCACGGTGACGTCCGCGTGCGGCGTCAGCTGCGGCACCACCCGCGAGTACTCACGGTGGTCACCAGGGTTCCCGTGGATGAGAACCACCGGCACTCCCTGGCCAGAGCGTTCGTAGTAGAGCCTGAAGCCGTCATGTTCGGTCGAATACGGCATCGAACGGTTCCTTCCTTTCAGCGCGCCGAGTGTGCCGCCGCGAAAAGCATTTGATGGGAGCCGGTCTCGGCTTCTAGTGGTGATCGTAGAAG
>NZ_LZLL01000337.1:0-10986 GCF_001669335.1 Mycobacterium sp. 1245852.3
AGGGCGCCACCGTCGGTATCAGCCCCAGCCGCACGCCGGTCTGCAGCGGGTCGGTGGACCCGGCCGCGGCGGCGCTGAACGCGTCGGCGGCCTCGACGACCGCCTGGGCGCGCGGGAGCAGTTCCGTGCCCTGCGTTGTCAAGAAGACACGCCGCGTCGACCGCTCGACCAGCTGGGTGCCCAGGCCCGCCTCCAGCGCCGCCAGCGCCTGCGACAACGTCGACTGGCTGACGCCGAGATCCGTTGCGGCACTGCTGAATTGCCGCTTCTCGGCGATCGCCACGAACGCGCGCAGGCCGGCGATAGTGGGCTGATAAGTCTTATCGGTCATGCCTATGAGTCTAGTGGGAAATATCACCTTTACTTCAATAAGGCTACGCGGCAACATGGTGGAGGACATCTAATCTTGAGTAATTCCAGATAAGGAGCGATATGCCTCTGCTGACCATCGGCGACCAGTTCCCCGCCTACGAGCTCACTGCGTTGATCGCGGGCGATCTGTCCAAGGTCGACGCCAAGCAGCCTGGGGACTACTTCACCACCATCACCAACGAGGACCACGCCGGCAAGTGGCGCGTGGTGTTCTTCTGGCCGAAGGACTTCACCTTCGTATGCCCGACCGAGATTGCCGCGTTCGGCAAGCTCAACGACGAATTCGCCGACCGCGACGCGCAGGTGCTGGGTGTCTCGATCGACAGCGAGTTCGTGCACTTCAACTGGCGGGCCCAGCACGAGGACCTGAAGAAGCTGCCGTTCCCCATGCTCTCGGACATCAAGCGGGAGCTGAGCCTGGCCACCGGTGTGCTCAACGCCGACGGCGTGGCCGACCGGGCGACCTTCATCGTCGACCCGAACAACGAGATCCAGTTCGTCTCGGTGACCGCGGGTTCGGTGGGCCGTAACGTCGAAGAGGTGCTGCGCGTCCTGGACGCACTGCAGTCCGACGAGCTGTGCGCCTGCAACTGGCGCAAGGGTGACCCGACGCTGGACGCCACCGAGCTGCTCAAGCAGTCGGCCTGATCCCGGCCTGGATCGCATAAGGTTCGGAGAAGGAGGCGAGATGAGCGTAGAAAACCTCAAAGAAGCGCTGCCGGAGTACGCCAAGGACCTCAAGCTCAACCTGGGCTCGATCACTCGCACGACCGAGCTCAACGAGGAGCAGCTGTGGGGCACCCTGCTGGCCAGCGCCGCGGCGACGCGCAACACCCAGGTGCTCGCCGAGATCGGGGCCGAGGCGGCCGACATCCTGTCCGCCGAGGCCTACAACGCGGCGCTGGGAGCCGCATCGATCATGGGCATGAACAACGTGTTCTACCGTGGCCGGGGCTTCCTGGACGGCAAGTACGACGATCTGCGCGCGGGGTTGCGGATGAACATCATCGCCAACCCCGGCGTGGAGAAGGCGAACTTCGAGCTGTGGTCTTTTGCGGTGTCGTCGATCAACGGATGCCCGGACTGCGTGGCCGCTCATGAGCACACGCTGCGCGAGGCCGGCGTCAGCCGGGAAACCATCCAGGAGGCGTTGAAGGCCGCGGCGATCATTTCCGGCGTGGCGCAAGCGATCATCGCCTCCCAGACGCTGGCCACCGTCGGCTGATCGCGCCGTCGTGACCAGAACCGTGACCGGACCCGCCTGGGTCCAGCACGCGATCTGGTGGCAGGTCTATCCCCTGGGGTTCGTGGGAGCGTTTCCCGCACCGCAGGCAGGCGAGCCGCCGCAACCGGTGCTCCTCCGGTTGCGGCGGCTCGTCGACTGGCTGGACCACGCCATCGAACTCGGGGCTTCCGGCCTTGCGCTGGGACCCGTCTTCGCCTCGCGCACACACGGTTACGACACCACCGACCACTACCGCATCGACCCCCGGCTGGGCGATGACGACGACTTCGACCACCTGATCGCCGAGGCTCATCGCCGCGGACTGCGGGTACTGCTCGACGGGGTGTTCAATCACGTCGGCCAGGATTTCGCGCGCTACCGCGAGGCCGCCGACGACGACGCGGCCGCACGCTGGTTTCGCGGACGGCCCGGCCGATTTCACACCTTCGAAGGCCACGAGGGACTGATCACCCTCAACCACGACAACCCCGAGGTGGCCGACTACGCCGTCGACGTCATGGCGCACTGGCTGGGTCGCGGCGCCGACGGCTGGCGACTCGACGCGGCTTATGCCGTGCCGCAACACTTCTGGGCATCGACGCTGCCGCGGGTGCGGAAGCGCTACCCGGACGCCTGGTTCGTCGGGGAACTCATCCACGGCGACTACGCCGCGGTCGTGGAGGCCGCCACCTTCGACTCGGCCACGCAATACGAGCTTTGGAAGGCGATCTGGAGCGGCCTCAACGACGGCAATTTCTTCGAGCTGGACTGGGCGCTGCAGCGCCACAACGAGTTTCTGACCTGCTTCGCGCCGCTGACCTTCATCGGCAACCACGACGTCACCCGCATCGCCAGCCGGCTGGAAAATCCCGAACACGTCGCCCACGCGCTGGTGCTGTTGCTGACGGTCGGCGGGGTGCCCAGCGTCTACGCCGGCGACGAACTGGGATTCCGGGGCGTCAAGGAGGAACGCTTCGGCGGTGACGACGCGGTTCGCCCCGAGTTCGGCTCTCCCCCACTGCAACTCGACGACTTCGGCGTCGAAACCTGGCGGCTGCACCAATACCTGGTCGGGCTGCGACGCCGCTACCCGTGGTTACATGCGGCGACCACCACCGCTCGGCTGCTGGAAAACCGGCGCTACGTGTACGAGACGCGCCACGGCGACGATGCCCTGCTGGTGGCGCTCAACATCGACGACAAGCCGCTGCGGGTGTCGCTGCCGAAGCTGGGCACCGCTCGCGCCGAGGTGATGGGCGGATCGGCCGCCCCGCCGCAGGAGGTCGTCGACACCGTTGCCGTCGAGCCCCGCGGCTGGCGGATCCTGCGCCCGGTCTAGGCCCGGCTTTTCACGGCGTCGCCTAGGGCTTCGCCAGCCGCTCCAAGGTCAGCCGGTCCTGGCGGCCGTCGTAATACTTGTCCAGCACCGCGACGAAGTCGGCGTTGTCCTCGGCCGCGCGGGCGAACAGCGTCATCGACGAGCACAACTTGAGGTCGTCCGGCGAACCGAAGATCTGGCCGATCGAGCGCCCCTGCACCGCGCTGACCAGCCGGGCGCACTCGTGCAACCGCGGCCCCAGCAGCTCGTGGCGCAGGTATGCGCCGGCTTCGTCGAGCGAGGCGATGCCGAACCGGGCCGCCATGGCGCTGCCGCCCAGGCCGCGCAGCTGCGGGAAGACGAACCACATCCAGTGACTGCGTTTTCGGCCGGCGCGCAGTTCGGCGACGACATCGTCGTACACCGGGCGCTGCGCGTCCACAAAACGTTTGAGATCAAAGGGGTCGCCAGCCGAGTCCATTTGACTACGGTTGCACACATGGCAGTCCGACGACGAGTGCCCAAGGTGCGCGACCTCGCGCCGCTGATGCAGTTCAAGCGGCCCCGGCTCAACGCGACCAGGCGCCGCCTCGACGCCGCGTACACCATCGAGGACCTGCGAGCCATCGCCAAGCGCCGCACCCCGAGGGCGGCGTTCGACTACACCGACGGGGCCGCCGACGACGAACTGTCCATCCAACGCGCACGACAAGCGTTCCGCGACATCGAGTTTCACCCGACGATTCTGCGTGACGTCTCCCAGGTCACCACCGGCTGGAATGTGCTGGGGCAGCCGGTCGTGTTGCCGTTCGGGATCGCCCCCACCGGATTCACCCGCTTGATGCACACCGAGGGCGAGATCGCCGGAGCACAAGCGGCGGCCGACGCGGGGATCCCGTTTTCGCTGTCCACCTTGGGTACCTGCGCGATCGAGGATCTCGTCACCGCCGTCCCGCGGGGCCGAAAGTGGTTCCAGCTCTACATGTGGCGCGATCGCGAGCGCTCCATGGCCCTGGTGCGGCGCGCCGCCGACGCGGGCTTCGACACGCTGCTGGCCACCGTCGACGTCCCGGTCTCCGGTGCCCGGCTACGGGATAACCGCAACGGCATGACGATTCCGCCGACACTGACGCTGCGCACCGTGCTCGATGCCGTGCCGCACCCGAAATGGTGGTTCGATCTGCTGACCACCGAGCCGCTGGCGTTTGCCTCGCTCGATCGCTGGCCCGGCACCGTCGCCGAGTATCTGAGCACGATGTTCGATCCCAGCCTCACCTTCGACGATCTGGAGTGGATCAAGGCGCAATGGCCCGGCAAGCTCGTCGTGAAAGGGATTCAGACACTCGAGGACGCGCGCGCCGTCGTCGACCGCGGCGTCGACGGCATCGTCTTGTCGAATCATGGTGGGCGCCAACTGGACCGGGCCCCCGTGCCCTTTCACCTGCTGCCCACCGTCGCGCGGGAGCTTGGGCAACACACCGAGATCCTGGTGGACACCGGCATCATGGCCGGCGCCGACATCGTCGCCGCGATCGCGCTGGGGGCCCGCTGCACGCTGGTCGGGCGCGCCTACCTGTACGGCCTGATGGCCGGCGGTGAGGCGGGGGTGAGCCGCGCGATCGACATCCTCCGCAGCGGGATTGTGCGGACCATGGCGCTGCTCGGCGTCACCTGCCTCGAGGAGCTCTCCCCCCAGCACGTCACGCAACTGCGACGGCTGGGCCCGTTGCCGCCGGTGTGACGCCGGCCGCACACCCGCAACGGCCGGGGTCCCCGGGAACAAACCGGCGCCCGGCTGGGTTAAGCGCATCAGACTCAACTTTTGGAGGATTTGATGGCTGAAGCCAAGTCGGTGCCGGTGCTGTTTGTCACTGACACCATCGTGTTGCCCGGAATGGTGGTGCCGATCGCGCTGGACGACGCCGCCCGCGCGGCGATCGATGCCGCTGCGGCGAGCGAATCGGGACAGCTGCTGATCGCCCCCCGACTGGACGACCGTTACCCCTCGCACGGCGTGATCGCGAAAATCCTGCAGGTCGGGCGCATCGCCGGCGGTGGCACCGCCGCGGTGGTGCGCGGTGAGCGCAGGGCGCAGATCGGGGCGGGCGCGTCCGGGCCCGGTGCGGCGCTGTGGGTCGAGGTGACCGAGGTCCCCGACGGCGAGACGACCGACGAGATCAAGGCGCTCACGGCGGAGTACAAGAAGCTGCTGCTGGCCATGCTGCAACGCCGCGAAGCGTGGGAGATCATCGATTACGTCAACAGGCTGACCGACCCGTCGGCGCTGGCCGATACCTCCGGTTACGCCTCGTACCTGACCAACGCGCAGAAACGGCAACTGCTCGAGACCGTCGACGTCACCGAGCGGCTGCGCGTGCTGATCGACTGGACCAGCTCGCATTTGGCCGAGGTCGAGGTCAACGACAAGATTGCCGAGGACGTGCGCGAGGGCATGGAGAAGACGCAGAAGGAGTTCCTGCTGCGCCAACAGCTGGCCGCCATCCGCAAGGAACTGGGCGAGGGTGAACCGGACGGCTCGGATGACTACCGTGCCCGCGTCGAGGCCGCCGAGCTGCCCGAGCAGGTGCGCGAGGCCGCGCTGCGCGAGGTCGGCAAGCTGGAACGGTCCAGCGACCAGAGCCCGGAAAGCGGCTGGATCCGCACCTGGCTGGACACTGTGTTGGACCTGCCGTGGAACGTCCGGACCGAGGACTCCACGGACCTGGAGGCGGCCCGGGAAATCCTGGACGCCGACCACCACGGGCTGGACGACGTCAAGGACCGCATCGTCGAGTATCTGGCCGTGCGGGCGCGCCGCGCCCAGCGTGGGCTCCAGGTCGTCGGCGGGCGCGGCTCCGGTGCGGTGATGGTGCTGGCCGGTCCCCCCGGGGTCGGCAAGACGTCGCTGGGCGAGAGCGTGGCCAGGGCTTTGGGCCGCAAGTTCGTCCGCGTCGCCCTGGGCGGCGTGCGCGACGAGGCCGAGATCCGCGGGCACCGGCGCACCTATGTGGGAGCGTTGCCGGGCCGGATCGTGCGTGCGATCGGTGAGGCGGGATCGATGAATCCCGTTGTGTTGCTGGACGAAATCGACAAGGTCGGTGCCGACTTTCGCGGTGACCCGAGCGCGGCGCTGCTCGAGGTGCTCGACCCCGCGCAGAACCACACCTTCCGCGACCACTACCTGGATTTGGACCTGGACCTGTCCGACGTGGTGTTCCTGGCCACCGCCAACGTGATCGAGAACATTCCGTCCGCCCTGCTGGACCGCATGGAGCTGGTTGCGATCGACGGCTACACCGAGGACGACAAGGTCGCCATCGCGCGTGACTACCTGCTGCCCCGGCAGCGCCAGCGCGCGGCGCTGACCGAGGACGAGGTCGCGGTGACCGACGCGGCGTTGCGCAAGATCGCGGCGGATTACACCCGCGAGCCCGGCGTGCGCCAGTTCGAGCGGCTGTTGGCCAAGGCGCTGCGCAAGGCCACCACCAAGCTGGCCGCCAACCCGGAGCCGTTGACCATCGACGAGCCGGATCTGGTTGGCTACCTTGGCCGCCCGCGATTCACGCCGGAATCGGCCGAACGCACGGCGGTGCCCGGGGTGGCCACCGGCCTGGCCGTGACCGGCCTGGGTGGTGACGTGCTCTACATCGAGGCCGGCGCCACCGACGGGGAACCGGGTTTGCAGTTGACCGGCCAGCTGGGCGACGTGATGAAGGAGTCGGCGCAGATCGCGCTGTCCTACGTGCGCTCCCACGCCGACGCGCTCGGTGTCGAGCCCGCGGCGCTGAACCGGCGCATCCACGTCCACGTCCCCGCGGGTGCGGTGCCCAAGGACGGCCCGTCGGCCGGTGTCACCATGGTGACCGCCCTGGTCTCGATGGCGACCGGGCGTCAGGTCCGTTCCGACGTCGGCATGACCGGTGAGGTCACGCTGAACGGTCGGGTGCTGCCCATCGGCGGGGTGAAGCAGAAGCTGCTGGCGGCCCAACGTGCCGGGCTGTCAACGGTTTTCATTCCGGCGCGCAACGAGCCCGATCTGGACGACGTGCCCGCCGAGGTGCTCGAGGTGCTGGACGTGCGGCCCATGACCGATGTCGCCGAGCTCGTTGCGCAGGCCCTGGAGCCGGCGGCGCAGGCCGCCACCGTGGCCGCATGACGCTGTCTAGGCGGTGTTGACCCCGTGTCGAGCTAGTGACGACGCCATGGCCCCGGGCAAGGCAAGAAGTTTTGGCTTCCCCCGGGGCCGGGTATCTGTCAGCGCAGAGGGAAGACCAGCCGAGGGGGGAATGACCTCTAACCCGACGTCAAACGGCGCGGGTGGACGAACAACAGATCACTGCCGTGACGCCGCTGTGGGCGGTCGACCGGCCGGATAAGGAGTTCATCATGAGGTTGAACAGAATTGCTGCTAGCGCCGCGATCGCGGGTGCTTTGACGTCCGGTGCGCTGGGAATCGGTGCCGGGTTGGCGCAGGCCGACCCGCATGGGCCGAATCCGCCGGTGCCGGGTTGCGTCGGCGGCCCCGGCGCCAACTGCAACGGCCCGGGCACCCCGCTTCCGCCGGGGCAGCGCGGATTCCCGCCGCCGGGGCACTTCAACGACCCGATCGGTTACGGGTACCCGGCTCGCTGGACTCCGCCGGGCCAACCGGGCGACTACCCGGTGGTATTCAACCCGGACTTCAACCAGTGGGGCGTGTTCCTGCCCGGCGGCCAATTCGTGGCCTACGCCACGTAAAACCGCATAACGAGACAGCCGCCGCGCATGTGGCGGCTGTTCTCGTTTGCGGCAGAATCCACGGCATGAGCGACTTCGCGACATTGAAACGGCAAGTGGTCCATCGGGTTCAGCGGCTGCTCGTCAACCCGGTGGGCCGGCAGCTGCCGACGACCATGCTGGAAACCACCGGGCGCAAGAGCGGGCAACCGCGCCGGACCGCGGTGGGTGGCCGCGTCGTGGACAACCGGTTCTGGATGGTCGCCGAACACGGCGAGCACTCCGACTATGTTCGCAACATCAAAGCGAATCCGGCTGTGCGCGTGCGGGTTGGCGGGCGGTGGCGCAGCGGGACCGCGCACCTGCTGCCCGACGACGATGCCGTGCGGCGGCTGGGCGAGCTGCCGCGGATGAACAGCGCGATGGTGCGCCTGATGGGCAGCGACCTGCTCACCATCCGCGTCGATCTGGACTGAAGGGTTCATGGCCTACGACGAAGACCTGGCCAACCGGATCCGCGAACTGTTGGGATCGGAGTCCGGCGTCGAGGAGAAGCGCATGTTCGGCGGCCTGGCGTTCCTGGTCGACGGCAACATGTCGGTCGCCGTGAGCGGGCAGGGCGGACTGCTGGTACGCGCGTCCTCCGCCGAGTTCGAATCGCTGCTGCGGCGTGCGCACGTCCACCCCATGGTGATGGGCGGCCGAGAGGTGCGCGGCTGGCTGCGTGTCGAGGCCGCCGGGGTGCGGACCAAGCGGCAGCTGCAGGGGTGGGTGAACCGTGGGGTCGGCTACGCGCGCACCCTGCCGCCCAAGTAGCGTGCGGTTTGCTCGCGCGGGGCGCGGGTACGCGGGTGCGTATGGACAAGCGGGTGCGACGACTTCTTGACGTTGCCGGCACGACCTATGCGGCGCAGGCGCGTATCAAGCTGAGCGACAAGCCGATGCCGCTGTTTCAGCTGCTGGTCCTGTGCATGCTTGCCAGCAAGCCGATCGACGCCGGCATCGCCACGGCCGCCGCGCGTGAGCTGTTCAAAGCCGGCCTGCGCACACCAAAAGCCGTGCAGGCGGCCGACCGGCACACCATGATCGAGGCGTTCGGGCGTGCCCACTACGTGCGCTACGACGAGAGCTCGGCGACCCGGCTGGCGGATATGGCCGACCGGGTTCGCGACGACTACTCCGGCGATCTGCGCCGTCTGGCCGATCGCAGCCGGCATGATGCCGCAGCGGCCAAACGGATGCTCAAGCAGTTCAAGGGAATCGGCGACACCGGCGCCGACATCTACCTGCGCGAAGTTCAAGACGTGTGGACCTGGGTGCGCCCGTATTTCGATGACCGGGCCACCGGCACCGCCAAGCAATTGGGTCTGCCCGCCGCGCCGGCGAAGCTGGGATCCCTTGCGCCGCACGCCAATGCGAGGCTGGCCGCCGCGCTGGTCAGGGCGTCGCTGGACGACGATGTGCGTCAGCGGGTGACCGGCTGAGCGGCCCGTGACCATACGCATCGGTACCTCAGGGTGGTCCTACAACCACTGGGCGAATGTGTTGTATCCGACGGGAACGCCGTCGGGGCGCCGCCTCGCCCGCTACGTCGAGGTGTTCGACACCGTCGAGCTGAACGCCAGTTTCTACCGGTGGCCGCAGGATTCGACCTTCACGGGCTGGCGCCGCCAGCTGCCGGAGGGTTTCACCATGTCCGTCAAGGCGCATCGCGGATTGACCCACTACCGCCGGCTGGCCTCACCCGAACCGTGGATCGAACGATTCGAACGTTGTTGGCGCCTGCTGGGAGATCGGCACGGGGTGCTGCTCGCGCAGTTGCACCCCGAGCAACAGCGCGACGACGCGCGCCTGGATACGTTCCTGGCACTGATGCCCGAATCGATCCGCGTCGCCGTCGAATTGCGCCACCCCTCGTGGAATGACCCCGCGGTGTTCGAGTTGCTGGAACGCCGCCGCGCCGCCTATGTGGTGATGAGTGGCCTCGGGCTGGAGTGCATCCCGCGTGCCACGACGGATTTGGTGTACATCCGGATGCACGGCCCGGATCCGGAAGCCAACTATGCCGGCTCCTACTCCGATGACGACCTACGGCGCTGGGCCGAGCGAATCGCAGGCTGGGACGGCGAGGGACGCGACGTGTGGATGTACTTCAACAACGACCTGGGCGGCCACGCGGTCCGCAACGCGCTGGCACTGCGCGAGCTTTTGGGTTGACGCACCCGAGCGACTAGCCCGCGGTGCGCTCGGGGTCCGAGCCGTCAGCGCCGCGCGGCACCGGGGTCCAGGCCCCGTCGATGACCTCGGGTGGGCATTGCGCCTGCAGCCGTTCGCGTTCGGTGCGGCGGCGTTTGATCCGCAACCGCGCATCACCGGGCAGGGTGACCAGTTCGTTGCAGGTCAGGTAGTACATGTCCTCGACATCGTCGATGAGGTCCGCCTCGACCCGCAGCGAACCCAAGGCGCGCAACGTCATACGGAGTTCGTGGGTGAACCGCATCGTGGTGTCGTAGGCCAGCTCCCGAGAACCACGGGCGGCGCGCGCCGGCCGTTGCTGCGGCGTCGGCGGCTGTTCGCAGGTGGCCGCGGCGATCAGCAACATGGTGGGATCGTCGGCGAATGTCGTGGCGGCCAACTCGGCCTCCCCCGGCCCGCGGTGCCCGATTCGCGCGACGGCGTCGTCGACGGCGGCAGCCGTCTTGGGTGACAGCGCGCGGATGCTGGCGAGGTTGCCGTCGGCGGCCAGCGCGCGCAACGGCGGGTCGGCTCGCAGCGCCGCCGCCAACTCGGCGATCTCGGCGTCGACGAGCTGGCTGTCGGCGATCATGCCCACCCCGGACACACTGCGCCCCGCCTGGCCGCGCACCGGTGTCGCGGCGCTGACTCCGGCGTCGATCAGCCACAGCGCGTTGAGGATCCACCCTTGATGGATGCGATCGCGCAGCAGCCGCAGCCGAACTTCCAGTGCGGCCTCCGGTAGCAGCGCCAGTTGGCCGGTGTCGAGGTGTTCCGCGGCCGCGGCGGCGCCGTAGGCGCGGGTGTCGGACCGCAGGTGGCGCAGCAGCGCCACCGATCGACCCGCCGCGACGGCCTTGGCCAGCGAGCCCAGGGCGCCGCCTACCAGGGCCGGCTCACCGAACGGCAGCGGATCCCCGATGTGGGGCTGGCCGACCAGGGCGTCGCGGGCGAGCGCCTCCTGATCCCAGCCGGGCAGCTGAGCGGCGGCGACCATGTTGACCGAGACCCCGATGTAGGGACGATGGCCGAACACCGCGACGGCCCGGCTGGCCCATTCCTCGTCCACCGCGCCGCCGAGCGCGAGCGCCTGGCCCAATACCCTGCTCGCCGTGCGCAA
>NZ_LZLL01000338.1:0-1627 GCF_001669335.1 Mycobacterium sp. 1245852.3
GCCGCACCGCCACCATGCCCGCTCCCACGCCGCCCACCCGGCACGGGGTGTGGTGTGGGCGGTATGTGAATGCTTGCGGGAGCGTGAGATTATTATTATTGATGTCGTTGGTACGGGGTACCATCTGTATGTGTAGGGCACGCCGCGAGGGCGGGCCCACCGACCCGATGAGGGGTTTGGGGTATGGCGAAGGCGCCGGTCTTCTACTTGGGGACGCACATGGATGGGTGGTTGGCGCACGTAGGTGTGCCGCTGTTTGTGTCTCACCGCCGCTTGGCGAGGCGTAAGACTCTGCCGAGGGCGCGTTCGGGGTGGGCGCTGGATTCCGGAGGGTTCTCCGAGCTCTCTCTTTACGGCGGGTGGCGCACCACGGCCGAGGAGTATGTCTCGGCGGTCAAGCGCTACGACCGCGAGATTGGACAGCTGGAATGGGCGGCCGGAATGGACTGGATGTGTGAGGACGACATGCTCGCCCGCACCGGCCTAACTGTCGAGGAACATCAGCGTCGGACTGTCGCGAATTTTGTTGAGCTCGAACGGTTGTGGTCCGAGGATGACGACCCGGACCTGCATCCAGAAGCCCCCTTCATGCCCACATGTCAGGGTCAGACGGTTGCGGATTACCTGCGGTGTTGGGACACGTTCGGCGAGGCCGGGGTGAACCTGAGCAATTACGCGTCCGTGGGTGTCGGGTCGGTGTGCCGCCGGCAGCATACCGGGGAGATCCGCGAAGTGCTTGAGGCACTGCGTGACCGCGATCCTGAGGTGCCGCTGCACGGGTACGGGGTCAAGACACAAGGACTTCGGATCTACGGAGATCTGCTGGCATCGTCGGACAGCATGGGGTGGAGCCTGAACGCGCGCAAGAACCCGCGGCTATCGGGCTGCGCTCACACGAAGTGCTCCAACTGCCTCAAGTGGGCGTTGCAGTGGCGCCGAGGCCTGGTGGCCGGCGGGTGCACCGAACACGGTGAACCCTGCGATGGCACCGTCGGAGCATGTCACCAACGAGACTTGTGGCTGATGCGGGGAATGGCCGCGACGGCGGCCTGAGCACCTCGGCGTGGCGTACGGGCTCAGGCTCTACGCCAATACCGGACGCCACGCCGGGTTCTTTGAACAAGGCGGTCAACTCCATCTCGCCACCCACGGTCTGATAACGCAGGGGCCGGGATCAGAAGACGTACCCATCCTCAGCCCAGGACTAAGGTCGGCGTACACAGGGGTCGCTCACGCCGTGTGGCAACCGTACATAAACAACTTGACCCGAAACATCGCCAATTCCAAGGGATACTTCACATACGGCCCCGGCCAATAAACCTGCATCCCCATACCGCGACTTACCGTGACGCTCAACGAGATCCGCACCACTAACCCGAAATACAATGTCAGCAGGGGCGGTAGAATGAGCCTATGACCAAGAACCGCGTCCAATGGGTAGCCTTTCTAGGGATGGGCCTCGCCGTCGGAATCGGATTCTGGTTCCTCGTGACTTTTACCCTCGCCGCTGCCGGATTTTACTTCTACGCCCTGCACATCGCCTCTTACGTCGCAGTCGTCCTCTGGTTGATCGCAGCGCCGGTGATCTACATCAACACCAACAAGAGTCACCCGCACGTCGCCGCCT
>NZ_LZLL01000339.1:0-4942 GCF_001669335.1 Mycobacterium sp. 1245852.3
GTCGGTTCGCGACCCGTCCCCCGCAAGCGGGAGGTGCCCCCGGCGCCCGGCTTCGCCGCCCTTGCGATCGCTCATGGCAGCGCCCGAATCGGTCCCTGCCGGCTCCACCCGTGCACTGTCATCACACCCTGTTCGATTGTGGCGTCCGGCGCCTGATCAGCCGGCACCAACCGGAAGTACTGCTCCACGGATCCCCAGTCGCGATGCCAGTCACCCCGCAGGTACGTCGCGATCGTCGAGGTACGAAGCATCGACTGAGTGATCAGGAACGGACCCCCGTCCTCGCTGGCCTCCCACCCGTTCGACGACGCCGCCGTCTGCTTGTGGTCGGGCAGGATGCGGTATGCCGGTAGTTCGGCAACGCCAAGGTGTTCGGAGAACGGCCGCTGGCACGGGAAGTTCGCAGCCGTGGCGATGTCCATCAGCACGGGGGTCTGCGACCCCATCAACTGCTGCAGGGTCTGCAGCACCGGGACGCGCGGCGGCGTGATCGCGAACCACTGGTCCGAGCTCAGGTTGGGGTCGTAGGCGACGATACGGGCCACGTTGGCCTCCGGTGGCGCCCAGGTGAGCGGGAACCGCAGGTTGCGCCACGCCGGCTCCGGCCCGATGTCGATCGGATACACCTGTGCCAGCGGCTGGGTGGTGCCGTCGGGACGGGAGACGCCCCACTGCAGTTTGAGCTGCTGCCCATAGGTGAAGGTGCCGTCCTCCTTGTACGACCAGATGGCACCGGCAGCCGTCACCACCACGATCGGCCGGTCCGGGCTACGCGGCGGCAGCTGGTACCAGGCCGAGGTCGCGGTGGCGGCCAGCGAGTTCTCGCCGTAGCTGCCCATTACCGGGGTGCGGGCCGGGTCCAGTCCGAAGGGCAGCGCGGCATGCGAGCCGTTCACCCCGACCGGTCCTTTCCCGCCGGCCGTGCCCGCGGAGTCGGTCATGGTGGCATTGGGTTTGTTGGGTGAGCCGGTGGAATTCACCACGCCCGGCTTGGTGACCACCGGGTACGACCTCAGGTCGTCGCCCACGCCGTCGGGTTTGAAGCCGACCGGGTTGACACCGCCCAGCGGGCCGTCCGGCCCGAACGTCTGCCCGGGCGCCGGCTGCAGCATGCCGGCGTTGGGGTCGGGCTCGGCCAGCACGTCGTCGGCCATGGCGCAGCTGGTCTTCGACAGCCCCGAGCTGATCGCGGCGAGGTTCGCCTTGCCGGTGGTGTAGAGCGGATAGCGGAACACCGCGCCCTTGGTCAGCGACGCGACTTCGCCGACGACCATGATGGTTGCGACCACCAGCAGCGGCGTCGACGCCAGCACCCGGTTGCGCCGGTTGTCCTTGACCTCGGTGTGCCCGGCGTAGTCCATCCGGAAGTGCTGCCAGGCGGCCAGCAGGCCGGTCGCGATCGACAGCGCCAAAAACATCGACGTCACCGGGTGGCTGGCCACGACCGGCTGGATGTCGTACCACGGCACCCCGTAGTTGCCGACGTAGAACCAGCCGTTGATGCCGGAGGTCGCCACCGCCAGCACGAACAGCAGGGCGGTGACGTACAGGGTCAGGTTGCGGCGGTTGTGCAGGCCGATCCGGGCCAGGGCGAACGCGGTCACCGCGCCCAGCGCCCCGGCCAGCCCGGCGAACGCACCGAACTGGACCGCCCACTTCGTCGGGGTGAACGTCAGCAACAGCAGGCCGAAGGCGCATGTGCCGATCAACCGCCAGGCCGGCCCGGTGGCCACGCCCGGAATCCGGCCGCGGCGCAGCAGGGTGACCAGCATGCCGAACATGCACAGCAGCAGCACCAGCACCGCGAATCGCCGGGCCATCGACCCGTCGGGGTTCGATTCCACCGTGAGGAAGTAGTAGCGCAGCCAATCCTGGTACCAGGCGATGGTCGGGCCGACCTTGTACTTGATGCGGGCCGATTCCCCGACCGTGGCCAGCGTCTGACTGCGGAAGACCACCACGAGGACCAGCGACGCCGAGGCCGCCAGCACGGCCAGCGGTGCGAGCAGGCCGTCGCTTTGCCGGCGGCGCCGGATCGTCTGGGCGACGGCGCGCGCCCCGGTCAGCAGCGCGGCGACGGCGATCAGGCCCTGCGGTGCCAGCGTCGCGCTCAGCAGCGCCACGATGATGGCCACCGCCGCCGGGGCCAACCGACGCAGCGCGATTGCCCGTTCCACCAGCATCCAGGTGACCAGCACGCCGAGGGCGATCAGCGGTTCGGGCCGCAGTCCGTTGTTGAACGGCAGCCACGCCGCCACGAACACCGCGCCCGCGGTGAACACCGCCACCCGGTTGGCCGCCAGGCCGCCGCGGCCGGGTCCGAGCCGGCGCAGCACCCAGTGGCTGATGATCAGCCAGCAGCCGATCGCGGCCAGCGTGGCGGGCAGTCGCATCCACACGCCGGCCGTGCTGACGGAGGCCATCTTGGCCAGCAGGCTCAGGTACCAGTCGAAGGGAGCGTCGGTGGTGCCGAAGTAGCGGTAGTAGTCGGCGATGTAACCGGCGCCGGGGGCGACCCGCGCGATGGCCAGGTTGTAGCCGTCGTCCGACGACGTGGCGCCGATGATGTGCCACAACAGCAGCGTGGCGATGACCCCGGCGTCGGCGATCCACGTCGCGATGCCCACCCGCCGCCAGTTGGCAAGGTGCGTGCCGGGGCGATACCGGGAGAGCCAGGCGATCGGGGAGCGCCAGTTGAGCAGGGTGCTGCCGCCCCGGCTGCGGCGGTCCAGCACCGCGAGCGCGATGATGGCCGTCAGCACCGCCAGGGCGCCCAGGGCCATCACGATTTCCTTGAGGACGGTGGGCGCGGTGATGAAGCGGGTGTCGATGTCGATGCGGGCCGACAGACCCGGCCCCGCGGGCACCTTCATGTCGGTGAAGACGCCGCCCACCTGGGGTTTCTTTTCGGGCGACAGGATCCCCGAGGCGCCCGGTATGCCGACGAAGTCCGCGCCGGTCGCGCCGGCGTCGGCCCAGACGTGCAGCACGCTGCAGCCGCCGGCGGCGACGGCCGAGCGTTGCGCGACCGCGGCCACGGTGTCGCGGAACGCGACGACGACGACGTCCGTGTTCGCCCGCACGAACAGCCCGTTCTTCCCGGCGTCCATGCCACCCGGCGGCAGCGTCGCGACGACCAGGCCGCCACCGGCGGGCAGGGTGGCGATGTCCGGGCAGGGAATGGAGATGTCCAGCGCGCGGGGCGCCCCGGACACCAGCGGCGCGGTGATCTGGCTGACGTGCCCGTCCGTGCTGCCCTGGGGCCACAGGACCGTTGCGGTGGTCTGCCGCACCGGAAGCAGCGGGACGGACAGGCACAGCAGCAGGCCCACGATTCCCGCGATGGCGGCCACCGACCGGGGGATCCGCTGCGATCGCTCTTTACCGTCGTGGGGCACGAGGCTCGATCGTAAGCGACGCTGCTTTGTCCGATGAGGACGCGGGGCCGCGCGGGCACCGGGGACGCTATCCGCGGACGCGGTCCGCCAGCGTGGCCAGCCCCGGACCGTCCAGGTCGGCCAGGGCGGCCGGACGCCCGGTCATGGCCAGCAGGAGCGCCTCGCCGGGGCCGGTCACCTCGGGCCCGTCGCCGTGCGTCCACTCGACGTCGGTGGCGCGCAGGCGCAGGCCCCGGATCCTGCGTCCGGCGCCGAGCCGGGGATTGCCGGGCACCAGCGGAAGGATCCGCTCGAGCCGATCGGGCGGCACCTGCCGCGGCCGGTCGAGCGCGCGGCGGATGTCCTGGTGATGGATGGTGCCGTCGACGAGCGCGATCATCCCGCCGAAACCCGCGGTCAGTCCCCGCGGTTGGAGGTGGCCGCGCAGGAATTCCAGCAGCTGTTGCGGGGTCAGGGCCGCGAATTCGTCGACACCCACCTGGTTCGCCCGCACGATCGCGCCCTTGGCGAACCGTTTCAGCAACCCCAGCGCGCCCAGCTCCTCGTAGCTGATCACATGCGCGACAACGTCTTTGACGCTCCAGCGGGTGCACAGGGTGGGCGCCTGCCAGTCTTGCGGCGCCAGGGTGGCCAGGAATTCGGCGAGGTCGGCCCGCTCGGCGCGGGCCATGGTCATCAGGTCGGCGCTCATCGCGGATCACCGCCGACGATCAACTCCCGGTACCGGCCGAGGTACAACGGCCAACCCGCGTCGCCGTCGACGCCGTCGGCGACGGACTCCCAGCCCGGCCCGTGCCGGTCCAGGTGGCGGTGTACGAGGTCGACCCGGGTGCGTTCACCGGACTCGGCGGTGAAGCGGACGTCGACCTCGCTCGTCTTGGCCGGGTCGGTTTCCAGCTGCCATGTCGGACCGATGTCCCAGCTGAACACCACGCGGTGTGGCGGCTCGTAGACCAGGATCCGCGCCCATCGGCACACGCTGCCGTCGACGCCTCGGTCGTAAATATGGCCGCCCACTTGGGGTTCGAACACCGTCTCGGCGATCGGGACCGCCAACAGGTTGTGCTCGCGCGGCTTGAACGCGCCGAACTGCTCGGTGAAGACGGCGAACGCGCGCTCGATGGGGGCGTTGACGACGATGTGGTGGTTGACGTTTCCAATCCGCTGGGTCATGGTGCTCCCTCGTTCATCTCGTCGATGGTCTGCGCGTAGCCGGCCAGCGCCTGTGTCCAGAACCGGTCGAGATCGGCGCGCAGCGCCTGCAGGCCGGCCGGATCGAGCTGATAGACGCGACGGGTGCCAGCGGCGCGGTCGCGCACCAGCCCGGCGGACTTGAGCACCTTGAGATGCTGGGACACCGCCGGTCTGCTGACCGGCAGGTCGCGGGCCAATTCGCCGACCGCCGACGGGCCGTGGGCAAGACGCTCCACGATGGCCCGCCGCGTCCCATCCGCCAGCGCCAGCCAGACGTCACCCGTTTGGTAAGTGACCACGAACCGTAAGTCTAGGCTTACCGACGGCGGGACGGCAAGGGTCGGCCCGCG
>NZ_LZLL01000340.1:0-10570 GCF_001669335.1 Mycobacterium sp. 1245852.3
GGTTGTACGGTTCTGCCAACCGCCCTGACATCGACGGCCTGGGCGACTTCACCGGCCCGGTGCTGCACACCGCGCAGTGGGACCACGACCTCGATCTGGCCGGCCGCCGCGTCGCGGTGATCGGCACCGGCGCCAGCGGGGTGCAGGTCGTCCCCGAACTCGCCAAGACCGCCGGGCGCGTCACGGTCTTCCAGCGCACCCCACCCTGGATGGTGCCCAAGGATGATCGTCCTTACACCGCAACCGAATTGGCCCGCTTCCGGCGCAGCCCGCTCGCGCTGCGCCGCACCCGCTGGCAGATCTGGAAGTTCCAGCACGACAACACCGCGACTTTCGCCGAGGACCCCGTGGTGACCGCGCGCGCCCAGATCGCGACGTCGTTTCTCGAGCGCACCGTCGATGACGAGCCGCTGCGCCGGGCGCTGACTCCGGACTATCCGTTCCGCTGTAAACGGGTGTTGCTGGGCGACGACTATTACCGGGCGTTGCAGCGCGACAACGTCGAGCTGGTCACCGACCCCATCGCCCGCGTCGGCCCAGCATCGGTGACGACGGCGACGGGTGGGGAAGTGGGCGTCGACGCCATTGTGCTGGCGACCGGCTTCGAGACCTCCCGCTACCTCTGCGGCATCGACGTCGTGGGCGCCGGCGGCCGTCGGCTGCACGAACACTGGGGCGACGACCCATCCGCCTACCTGGGGGTCGCGGTCAGCGGATTCCCCAACTTCTTCATGCTCTACGGCCCCAACACCAACCAGGGCGGCAACTCCATCGTCTACATCCTCGAAGCCGGGGCGCGGCTGGTCGCCAGCGCGGTGAGCCGCCTGGCGCGCCGCGGCGGATATCTCGACGTGCGCCCGGAGGCCGAAAAGCGGTACAACGACACACTTTCCGCGGACCTGGAGCGCACCATCTGGACGCGGTGCGACAGCTACTTCCGGTCGCCGACCGGGCGCATCGTCACCCAATGGCCGTACACCGAGCTGGACTACGCCCGCCGGACGTGGCGGCTGCGGCCAGGGGAGTGGATCCATGGCCGGGTTGGCGACGATGCCGGTGTATCCAGCGTCGGGGTCGGCGCGCGGGGCTAACCGCCCGGGCCCATGCGGTGCCGCGTAATGACCCAAACACGGTGGGCGTATTTATCTTCAGGCTGATTCTCAAGGCTGCCGCCCGGTGGCCCGATCGTTAACATTCTTAAAAAAGTTCGGTGCCACACGGGGCTGTTTGGCACATCATCATGGTTGGTGGTGGAAGGTGTGGTTGACGTGGTGAAGCTGCTGCCACCCGATACGGCCCGCCGGCCGCTGCGGCTTCCCTGGCTGAGCCTCCTGGGCGTTCTCGCCATCGTCGTCGCCACGACCGCGATCGTGCTGAAGAACCTCCCTGCGGGTGGTTCGAACGAGATCCTCAACGTGTCCTACGACCCGACGCGCGAATTGTATGCGGCGCTGGACAAGCGATTCGTCGCGGACTACCACGCGCACAACGGAACAACGCTGAGCATCAAGGAGTCTCACGGCGGCTCGGGGCGTCAGCTTCGCAGCGTGCTCGATGGCAGTCAAAAAGCCAGCGTGGTGTCCCTGGCGTTGATCAGCGACATCGACACGCTCAGCAAGCGGGGCCTGATCGCCGGCAACTGGCAACAGCGGCTACCGAATGCCTCGGTGCCCTACACGTCGACCGTCGTCTTCGTCGTCCGCAAGGGCAATCCCAAGGGGATCCACGACTGGCCCGACCTGATCAATCCCGAGGTGGCCGTGGTGTCCCCGAATCCGCGGACGTCCGGCAACGGTCAACTGAGCGTGTTGGCGGCCTGGGGTGCGGTCACCACCCGCGGTGGCACCCCGGCGCAGGCGACCGCATACGTGAAGTCGCTACTGCAACACGTCGCGGTTTCCGACGCCGGTGCCCGCAGCGCCGGAGACAGCTTCGCGCTGGCCAAGATCGGCGATGTCCAGCTGACGTGGGAGAACGAGGCGCTGCGCGAGGTGGCGGCGAACAAGGACGAGCTGGAGCTCGTCTATCCGCCGGTCAGCATCCTCGCTCAGCCCGCGGTGGCCTGGGTCGACGCGAACGTGACCGATCCCGCGACGGCGGCCCACGCGAAGGCGTACCTCGAATACCTGTTCACCGACGCCGCTCAGGAACTGGTGGCGCAGTACGGATACCGGCCCTTCAAGCCGGCGATCCTGGCCAAGCATGCCGACCGGCTGCGCCCGCTGACCCTGTTCCCGGTCAGCGCCATCGCCAAGGACTGGAGCGACGCCCGGGAACAGTTCTTCGGCACCAACGGAATCCTGGACACGATCTCGGCGCCCGCCGCGGCGTCGGGTGCTTAGCGGAAAGACGTCGACATCGTGGGTGTGCGTGTGAATTACGACCTGGTGAAGGGTCGGCATGATGTGATCGCCGGGCTGACCGTCGCCGCCATATCGTTTCCCCAGGCGATGGCCTACGCCCTGATCGCCGGGGTGGACCCGAGATTCGGCGTGTACTCGGCGATCGTCGTGACCATCGTCGCCTCGATCTTCGGGTCGTCCTCGCATTTGATCAACGGGCCGACGAGCGCCATCTCGCTGCTGGTGTTCACGGCGCTGGCCTTCATCGACTCGGAGAACTCCAAGGAGCTCTTCGAGGCGCTTTTCCTGCTGGCCGTGTTGGTGGGCGCGTTCCAGATCGTGATCAGCCTGTTCAAGCTCGGCAACCTCACCCGCTACATTTCCGAGTCGGTCATCATCGGCTTCATGGCGGCCGCGGCGTTCCTGCTCGCCATCGGACAGCTGGGCAACGCGCTGGGCGTGCGCGACAAGGGCAACGGCCACATGCAGGTCTTGCGCCGCGTCTGGCTCACGCTCACCCACGGCGATCACATCAATTACCGCGCACTCACTTTGAGCGCGTCGGCGGTGGTGCTGGCCGTCGTCCTGCGCAAGCTGGTGCAACGCTACGGCTGGCCGCAGGTCGACATGCTCGCGGTGCTCGTCATCACCGCGCTGATCGCCTACCTCGCCGGGTGGTCGACGCCGGGCGCGGGCGGCCATACCGCGGTGTCGGTGGCCGCCAAGATCCCGCGCAGCCTGCCCGGGCCGCATGTCCCCGACGTCCACACGGAGTGGCTGCCGCATCTGTCGACCGGCGCGCTGGCCATCGCCTTCGTCGGCATCATCGAGGCGCTGTCAATCGCCAAAGCCATTGCCTACCAGACACAACAGAAGATCGACTACAACCGTCAGATCATGGCCGAAGGCCTGGCCAACCTGACCGGCGGCTTCTTCCAAAGCCTGCCCGGTTCCGGCTCGCTGTCGAGGTCGGCGATCAACTTCCAGTCCGGCGCCGCGACGAGATTCTCCGGAATCGTCTCGGCCGCAACGGTTGCCGCGGCACTGCTGCTGTTCGCCCCGCTGCTGCGCTACGTTCCGCAGCCGGCGCTGGCCGGGCTGTTGCTGGTGACCGCCGCCCGCCTGGTCGATTTCAAGCGCCTGATCTACACGCTCAAGGCGTCCCGCTATGACGCCGGGCTGGTGATCGTCACGGCCTTCACCGGTATCGCCGTCGACCTCGACAAGTCGGTGCTGCTCGGGGTGATCCTGTCGATCCTGCTGTTCGTACCGCGGGCGGCCAAGCTGAAGTCCAAGGAACTCGTCGTCACACCCGAACGCGTTGTCCGCGAGCGGATTCCGGGCGACTCGCCGGATCCCTCGATCGTCATCTACGACCTCGAAGGCGAGTTGTTCTTCGGGGCGGCACCCGAACTCGACCGCTACCTGTCGGCGATCAATCAGCGAATCACCGACGGCGGCATCGCGTTCGTGGTCCTGCGGCTCAAGCGGGTGCGCCACCCGGACGTGGTCTGCATCGAGCGCATCGAGCACTTCCTGCGTGAGGTGACCGAGCGCGGCGTCACCGTCCTACTGGCCGGGGTGCGCGACGATACGCTCGGCGTCTTGAACAACGTGGGCTTCAAGAGCTGGTTCCCGGCCGAGCAGGTCTTCCCCGAAGAAGACGAGGAATTCTCGGCCACCCTCAAGGCGGTGCGCTACGCCCACAACAGGCTGGCGGAACTGAAGGTCAAGGAGCCCTTCACCAGCGCGCCCGAACTCGCCCCGCACTCCGAGCTGTACTACCTGGTCTAGCCGCCGGCGGTCACCCGGGCCCGTTCGGTCATCGAGGCGATGACCCCGCCGTCGTTGAGGATGTCGGTGCCGGTGAGGTATCCGGCCTTGTCGCTGGCGCAGAAGGCGAGGAGCTCGGCCATCTCCTCCGGCTTACCCCACCGCGGGACCGCGGCGTTGGCGACCATCGCGCCGGCGCCGGCCTGCTCCTCGAGCCTGCCCATCTCGGTGTCGATGGAACCCGGCGACACCGACACGATGCGCAGTCCGCGGGCGTTGAAGCGCTCCGCCTGCGACTGGCTGTACCACTTCACGAAGCTCTTGCTGATGGCGTATGCCAGACCCGATCGCGCGTCTTCGGGGGCGATCTCGCATGCCGCGAGCATGGCGGCCATAAAGGCGTCCAGGTCATCCAGCGCCCGCGGAAATTGGTCTGCCGGAACGATTTCCGCGGGCAACATGTGCGCCGCCATCGATGCCACGTTGACGATCACGGCGCCCTCGTCGGCGACCGAGAAGAACTCCTCGTTCACGTTGACGGTGCCGACGGCGTTGGTTCGCATGACGTAGTCGGCGGCGCCCATGCTGGGGCTGACCCCCGCGGTATGGATGACGGAGACCACCGGACCCAGACCCCCGGCGGTCTTGAGCAGATCCGCGACCGCCTGCCGGTCGGTGACATCGCAATCGACCACTGTGGGGGTGATCCCGATGTCCTGCAGCGTCGCGGCCGCGGCCGCCAGCCGGTCCTGCCTGACGTCACACAGCACCAGGGTGTGGTCGCGCCCGACGATTTTCGCCGTGGCCTGCCCCATCCCACCCGCGCCGCCTGTGATCACCGACACTCGATTCATACCTGGACCGTATACGCCGGGCGGCGGGCTAGTGCGGGCGGACGGAACCGTCGGCTTCGAGGTGGGGGTGACCGCTGTGCCGGATGGCCGTGCCGAAGAACGGCGCTGTGAGCGTGCCGGCCACGTGGCGGCGATTGATGATCAACGCCGCGATGGCCACCGCGGCGTAGACACCGCAGAGCAGTAGCCGTCCCTGCGTCGAGAAGATCGGGAACTGGACGACGAACAGGCCGAGCAGTGTGCACGCGGCGGCCCGGTTGAACCGCAGCGCCAAGATCAGCGCCACGCCCATCATCGTCTGGGTCGCGGTCAGCAGCACCTCCTCCACCTGGCGGGGGTCGAGTTGCAGGGACAACCCGCCGCCGCCCAGCAGATGGGCGATCGGCAACGACCCGATAAGCAGGGTCCACTGGTTGACCTTGGAGGAGATCAGCGTGGCGATGGCCGCCGTGCCCTTGCCGCGGGTGGCGAAGATGATCGCGATGATGAATTCCGGCGCTTCGGAGGCCAGCGGCGCCAGCCACTGCACCAGCAGGAAGCGGTTGATGCCGAGTTCGGTGCCGGCGGCAACAAGATTGTCGGCAAAGGGCTTGGCGCACAGCAGGATCACCCCACCCGACACCAGGAAGAGGCCGACCACGGCGGCGCGTCGACGACCGTCGGGCAGGTCCCCCAGAGCGGCCGCGGTGCCGATCAGATCGGGCTCTTCGACGCTGCCGTGGCTGATCTTGTACAGGTAGAAGCCGAACCAGGCCAGCAACGCCAGCCCCAACCCGAGATGGATCTGGCCGCTCGCCGGGATGACGAACGCGATGACGCCGGCGATTAACAGGAAGCCGAGTTCGACGCGGTTTGCTGGTTCCAGCGTCAACCCGGTGCGCTTGTCCGAACCGGACTTGCGGGCGACCAGGATGCTGACCAGCACCACGACGGGCCAACCCAGACCCATCAACAACCGGTTGGACCCGGTCATGTTGGCCGCGGCGTATTGCGTGTAATCCGCGTTGTGGCCGGACACGAAGGCGTAGTAGAGGTCGACGGCGTATTCGGGCAGTACCGCGATCAAGGCGAGCAGCGCCGTCGCGAGCCCACCGGAGACGTCGACCTGGGCCGCCTCGGCCGCCCACGCCAGCAAGAAGCTGGCCGCCACCACCGCGGCTCCGAAGATCAGCAGGGCCAGCACGGCGCCGGTGTGCAAGCCGGTCACGCGGACGACCACCGCCGGGGCGACGAACGCGCCGGTGATCAGTCCGGAACGGGTCAGGGTGCGGCGCCGCCAGCCGGCCGTCGGCGAGACGGTGGCTGCGGGCCTGTCGGTGGCGAGCATCGTCATCCTTCGCACTGGCGATCGGGTGGCTTACGTCGACGCGGTGGCCGTGGTGAACCGGTTACCCAACGTACCCGCGGCGGGCGGGCTCAGCAACGCAGTGGGTCAGCGAAAGTGGCGCCGCGCCCAAGCCCGTATTTGCTGCACAGGGCAGTGCAGAAGCAAAAGTTAGGCTGCCCTGATTTCGAACTATGGCAAACCTCGCGGACGGCGGTGCGCCGCGCAGCGAACAGCCGGGCCGCTCATTGGGCGTCCGGACCCATCGCGGCGGCGGCCGCCTGCGCGAAGAGCTCAACGGCCTGATTGCGGCTCAGCGACGCCAGCAGCTGCGCGGCGGCACGCATGGTGTCGCCCACCATCAGGGTCGGGCCGTTGCCCAGGTTCTCGAACGCCTCGGCGATGACGTCGGACACGGCCGCTGCGTCCGAGGGCGCCTCGTCGGGGGAGCCGATCTGGCCGCGGCTGTATTCGAGCGCGCGCAATGCCGGGGTGTTGGTCTTGCCCAGGATCAGGCCCAGGACGTCGACGCCCTTGTCGTGCAGCTCGGCCCACAGCGCCTCGGCGAAGACCATGTCGAAGGCCTTGGAGGCGCCGTAGGCGACCATGTTGGGTCCGCCGGCCAGCCCCGCACCGGAACCGAAGATGACGATGCCGCCGCTGCCCCGCGCCACCATCGCGGGCGCGAAATGGTGACACAGCTGCATGGGCACCATGCAGTTGCGTTGCACCATCGATTCGGCGGCTTCGATCGAATTGGCAAGGAAGGGCTGGAAATTCGGGTCCGCGCCCGCGCAATACACCAGCATCCCGATCTCCAGGTCAGCGGTTGCCTCGGCGATCGCCGCCGCCGCTGCGGGCCGCGCCAGATCGATTGCGACGGTGCGCGTTTGCGCCGATGTCTTGGCTTCGATCTCGGCCGCGACCCGGTCGAGAACGGCTTGCCGGCGGGCCAGCAGCACCACGTTGACACCGCGCTCGGCGAGCCCTTCGGCGAACGCCGCGCCCACCCCGTCGGACGCGCCGGCCACCAGCGCCCACGGCCCGTATTTCGTCGCGAACGTCATCTAGGCGCCCCCGACCGTGGTGATGCGAACCTGGGTGTAGCGGCGGCGGGCGATGCGCCATCCTGCCGGCGTGCGCACGATGTCGTCGTCGTAGAAACCGATCGCGTTGACGCCAGAGCTGTTGTCGCCGGCCATGATCAGGCCGTCGATATAGGTGCGTGCGGTGGCGGTGTCGCCGTGCAGCGTGATGGCCTGGTTGGTCAGGCGGTGCAGCGTATGCCCCGCCAGGGCGTGCACCTGCTCCATGAAGTCGGCCACGGCATCCACGCCTCTCCAGGTGCCGATCTCGCCGTAGTCGAGTTGGCAGTCGTCGGTGAACACGGTGCGAAACAGCGGCCAGTCGCGGCGGTCGATCCCCGTCGCATAGCGCACCAGCAGTTCGGAGATGTCCTGCCGGTCATCGCGTTCGCTCACGGGATGTCTCCATTCGGATGCACGACGATCCGGGGCGGTCCCTCGGACCTGCGGGCCTGATCGAGCGCGTCGGGCACCTCGTCGAGCCCGATGATCCTGCCGACGCTCGGTAGCGGGTCCAATCGGCCCGTCGCGATGGCGTCGAGCGTGCCGTACCAGTCCTGCGGGTGCGGCCCGCCGCCGAACTGGATGGTCACGCCTTGACGGGTGGCGGTGGTGATGTCCAGGGTGTCGCCGGTGTACCAGCCGCCCGCACAGTAGATGCGGGTGCCCATCTCGGCGGATTCGACCAGTTGCTGAATCAGTCCGGACGCGCCCACGCATTCGAATACGACTGCCGGACCGGGCAATCCGCGTTGCGCCCGAACCTCGTTGAACGCCTCGAACGGCGATTTTTCGGCCGGATCGACCACGATGTGCGCGCCGAAGCGGTCGCGGGCCAGCCGGCGCCGGTCGGCTTGGAAGTCCGCGACGACGATGGGTTCCACGCCGCGGCCGGCCAGGGCGGCGACGGCCGAGAGCCCGATCGCTCCCGCGCCGATGACGAGCGGAATCTCGCCCTGCTGCAGCCGCGCCGACCGCACGTAGAACTCGCCCACGGCGAACGCGTCGGTCAATGCGACCGCATCGCTGGACACGTCGCCGGGCACGGGTTTGGCCGCCACTTCCGAAACCACAAGCAGCTCACCGAAACTGCCCTGCGCCTCGGGATGCTGACCGATGATGCGCATCCCACCGGCGCCGCCGTCGACCAGCCGGACCGGCATGGCCGCTACCCGCGTACCGAGGGCGAATTGGTCGGTGCAGCCGGGCCCGTGCCCGATGACCTCGCCGACGAATTCGTGGCCGAGCACGAGGTCGCGCTCGGTGTCGTACAGCGAGCGGCCGGTCGGATCGTCGATGGCAAGTTCGGGATGATCCATGAAGTGCACGTCGGATGCGCAGATCGCGGTGCTCAACGTGCGCAACAGCAACTCACCCGGTCCGGGCTCGGGATCCGGTGTCTCCCGGACCTGTAACCGGCCGTCGCGTAACACCACAGCGCGCAATGCGTTAACTTTCTCGAATAATCGATATAGAATCTCGAATGTTCGTACAACTTTAAGAACGCCGTCGCAAAGGAGTCAAGCGATTCGCGGGTCGACGTCAGCGCCGACCGCCCGGGTGCTCGATGTCGTCGAGCTGCTGGCGCGGTCTGCGGGCGCGCGGCTGCGCTTCTCCGACGTTGTCCGCGAACTCGATCTCACCCAGGCGACCGCGCACGCGATCCTGAAAACGTTGTGCGACCGCGGTTGGGCCAGTCGCGACCCGATCACGAAGACCTTCGCCCTCGGCCCGGCGCTGGCCGTGGTGGCGGCGCGCACGGACACGGCCCGCCCTCTCGCGCATGCGGCGCGGTCCGCGGCGCTGCGGCTCTCCCGCGAGGTCGGCTATGCCTGTTCGGTGGTCGAGAAGTTCGGTGATTCCCTGGTGGTCACCGCCTTTGAGGGTGAACCCGCCACGCAGCCGTCGGGGATACCGGGGGATCGGATTCCCTACGCGCCGCCGTTCGGTGTGGCGATGGCGGCCTGGGACACCGAGGAGGAGCAGCGCGCGTGGATCCGGCGTGGCGCGGGCGGCAATCCCGACCGCACCCAGCGCCTCCAGCAGGTGTTGGCGCACACCCGCGAGCGGGGTTTCGACGTCGACTGGACGACGCCGGCGCTCGCGCAGGCGGTGCAGGTGGTCGGCACGCTGGACAGCAGCGAGATGCCGACTCCGGTGCGCCACATCATGGACCAGCTGCTGGTCGAGTTCACCACCATCGGATTTCTTTCCGACGACAACCCGGGCCGCCGCAAGCAACCCGTGGTGACGATCGCCGCACCGGTTTTCGACGAGCGGGGCCGCGTCGCCCTGATGGTGGCCGTACACCCGCTGTGCGCGTTGAGCGCGCGACAGATCCGGGACATCGGGGAACAGCTGACCGACGAGACGACCGAGCTCAGCGCATCGCCACCGCGGGCGGGCGCGATCGAGGGGGCAGATGGGGCGACTTAAGCTCGACGCATGGAACTGCGGCAGCTGCGCTATTTCGTCGCGGTCGCAGAGGAATTGCACTTCGGTCGCGCCGCCAAGCGCCTGCACATTTCGGGACCGGCGTTGTCGCAACAGATCATCGCGTTGGAGCGCGAAGTGGGCACCGATCTGTTGCTGCGGGACCGGCGCAGCGTCCGGCTGAGCGAGGCCGGCCGTACGTTTCTCCCGGACGCGCGCCGGATTCTGGCACTGGCCGACGACGCCAAGCACCGGCTGCAGCGGACCGCCGCGCAAAGCTCCCCGGTGCGGCTCGGGTACGTCAGCTGGTTGCCCGACGACATCGACGCCCTGGTGGGGTCCGCGGCGGCCTTGCGGCTGGACGAGTGGGTGTTGCCGTCGCACGTGCAGGCGGACCGGGTGGCCGAGGGCACCCTCGACATCGCGTTGGCCTGGATCACCGACGCGCAGGCCAAGCAGCGGGCATTGACTCCGCACCTGCTTCGCGCCGAGCCGCTGAGCGCGGTCGTTCCGGGGGCCGCGTCATCGGAACCGATTGGCGCACGGCATGTCAGCGTCCTCGTCGACGACGACGCGTCGGCATGGTCATCGTGGAATCGGTTCGCCGAAGCCTTCGCCGCCGACACCGGCGCACGTGTCGTCGGAATCAACGACGGCGGCATCACCGGCGACGCGTTCTACGCGCACGTCCGCATGATCGCAGGTGCCGTACTGGAGTCACCCAAGCGCCACACCGCTGCCCTCCCGCCCCGGTTGTGC
>NZ_LZLL01000341.1:0-5221 GCF_001669335.1 Mycobacterium sp. 1245852.3
CAAGGCGCTGCAGGGCGGTGCGATCTATGACCACTGGCAGGCGATCGGCGGGATGAGCAGCGTACTGGGCCAGCCGATCATCATCAACTTCCCGGGCACGGTCGAGAACGCCGACGCGGCCATCGCGGCGGTGCACGTCTCGTCGGTCCCGCCGGTGCCGGGCAAGTTCTACTGGATGACCCCGACCCAGCTGCGCTGGCGGCCGATCAACTTCTGGCCCGCCCACACCGCCGTGACGGTCGACGCCGGCGGCACCGTGTCCACCTTTCAGACCGGTGACACGCTGATCGCCACCGCCGACGACGCCACGCACCAGCTGACCGTCACCCGCAACGGCACCGTCGAGAAGACCTTCCCGATGTCGATGGGCATGACGTCGGGCAATCACCAAACCCCCAACGGTACCTATTACGTGCAGGACAAGAAGGCGTCGGTGGTGATGGACTCCTCGACCTACGGCGTGCCGGTCAACTCGACCTACGGCTACAAGGTGACGGTGGAGGACGCGGTCCGCTTCGACAACGTCGGCGACTACGTGCACAGCGCGCCGTGGTCGGTGGACGACCAGGGCAAGCGCGACGTCAGCCACGGCTGCATCAACATCAGCCCGACCAACGCCAAGTGGTTCTTCGACAACTTCGGTCCCGGTGACCCGATCGTCGTGAAGAACTCCAGCGGCGGCAATTACAAGAAGAACGACGGCTCCGCCGACTGGATGAACTAACCCGCAGCGACAGCGCACAATCGCCCATTCCCGAGCGGGAATGGGCGATTTGCGGTTAGGCGGGTTGTTGTTGCCTGGGGGTTCCGCTTGCGCGCGCGTTATGTATAGCATCATACATACCCCGACGGCTGAGGAGCTGCGATGCGTAGTCCACGCGAGCGGATGGTCGTGTCTGCCGCGCTGCTGATCCGCGAGCGGGGCGCGCGCGCCACCGCCATCTCCGACGTGCTCGAACACAGCGGCGCGCCGCGGGGGTCGGCCTACCACTACTTCCCCGGCGGGCGCACCCAGTTGCTCTGCGAGGCCGTCGACTTCGCCGGCGAGTACGTCGCCGCCGTGATCGCCGGCGCGGCCGACGGCCTGCAGTTGATCGACACGTTGATCGATCAGTACCGCCGGCAGCTGGTCGATACCGACTTCCGTGCCGGCTGCCCGATCGTGGCGGTCTCCGTCGAGGCGGGCGAACAGGACGCCGAGCGCATCGCCCCGGTGGTGGAACGCGCCGCCGCGGCCTTCGACCGGTGGAACGACCTGATCGCCGCGCGGTTGATCGCCGACGGTGTTCCGCGGGAGCGGGCGAGCGAGCTGGCCGTCCTGGCCACCACCGCGCTCGAGGGTGCGATCGTGCTGGCCCGGGTGCGACGCGACCTGATGCCCCTCGACGTCGTCCATCGCCAGCTGCGCGAGCTGCTGCTGGCCACCTCGTCCTATCAGGCAGCCGGAAAGGACACCCGCAATGACCGGTGAATGGCAACCCAGCGCATGCATTCTGTGCGAATGCAACTGTGGCATCGTGGTTCAAGTCGAGGATCGCCGGCTGGCCCGCATCCGCGGTGACAAGGCCCATCCCGCTTCGCAGGGCTACACCTGCAACAAGGCGTTGCGCCTGGACCACTATCAGAACAGCCGCGCCCGGCTGACCTCGCCGCTGCGCCGCCGCGCCGACGGCAGCTACGAGGAGATCGACTGGGACACCGCGATCGTGGAGATCGCCGAGGGCTTCAAACACATCCGCGACAGCTACGGCGGGGACAAGATCTTCTACTACGGCGGCGGCGGGCAGGGCAACCACCTGGGCGGGGCGTACAGCGGCGCCTTCCTCAAGGCGCTGGGTTCGCGTTACCGGTCAAATGCCTTGGCGCAGGAGAAAACCGGCGAGGCCTGGGTCGACGGCCAGCTGTACGGCGGCCACACCCGGGGCGAGTTCGAGCACGCCGAGGTGGCGGTCTTCGTCGGAAAGAACCCGTGGATGTCGCAGAGCTTCCCGCGGGCGCGGGTGGTGCTCAACGAGATCGCGAAGGATCCGAACCGCTCGATGATCGTCATCGATCCCGTCGTCACCGACACCGCCAAGATGTCCGACTTCCACCTGCGGGTGCGGCCGGGCACCGACGCGTGGTGCCTGGCCGCGCTGGCCGCCATCCTCGTACAGGAAAACCTTTGCGACGAAGCGTTTCTCGCCGAGCATGTGCGCGGTGCCGACACCGTGCGTGACGCGCTGCGCCAGATTCCGGTGGCCGGCTACGCGCAGCACTGCGGGGTGGACGAGGAACTGCTGCGCGCGGCGGCGCGGCGCATCGGCACCGCGGCCAGCGTCTCGGTGTTCGAGGACCTCGGGGTGCAGCAGGCACCCAACAGCACGCTGTGCTCCTATCTGAACAAGCTGCTCTGGATCTTCACCGGCAACTTCGCGAAACAGGGCGGCCAGCACCTACATTCGTCGTTCGCGCCGCTGTTCGGCCAGTTCTCCGGCCGCACCCCGGTGACCGGCGCCCCCATCATCTCCGGGCTGGTGCCCAGCAACGTGGTGCCCGAGGAAATCCTGACCGATCACCCGGATCGCTTCCGGGCCATGATCGTCGAAAGCAGCAATCCGGCTCACTCACTGGCGAATTCGGCCGCCTGCCGCGATGCGTTCCGATCACTGGAGCTGATGGTGGTCATCGACGTCGCGATGACCGAGACAGCCAGGCTCGCCCACTATGTGCTTCCCGCCGCCTCCCAGTTCGAGAAGCCGGAGGCCACCTTCTTCAACCTGGAATTCCCGCACAACACCTTTCAGCTGCGCCGTCCACTGCTGCCACCCTTGCCGGGCACCCTGCCCGAACCCGAGATCTGGGCGCGGCTGGTGCGGGCGCTCGGGGTGGTGGACGACGCGGACCTGCGGCCGCTGCGCGAGGCCGCCCAGCGGGGACGGCAGGCCTACACCGAGGCGTTCCTCTCCGCCGTCGCCACCAATCCAACTGTGGCGCAGCTGCTTCCGTATGTTCTCTACGAGACGCTGGGGCCCACCCTGCCCGACGGACTGCGCGGCGCCGCCGCCCTGTGGGGCCTCGCCCAGAAAACCGCGATGAGCTATCCCGACGCCGTGCGGCGCGCCGGTCACGCCGACGGCAACGCGCTGTTCGACGCGATCATGGACAACCCGTCGGGGGTGACGTTCACCGTGCACAACTACGAGGACGACTTCGCGTTGATCAGCCACGCCGACCGCAAGATCGCCCTGGAAATCCCCGCGATGCTCGACGAATTGGGGGCGCTGACCCGCACCCCGCCCCGGCTTACCACGCCGGATTTCCCGATCGTGCTGTCGGTGGGGGAGCGGCGCGCCTATACCGCCAACGACATCTTCCGCGACCCGTCCTGGCGCAAGCGCGACGCCGACGGCGCACTGCGGGTCAGCGTCGAGGACGCCCAGGCCCTCGGGCTCGTCGACGGCTGCCGGGCCCGCATCAGCACCGCGACCGGCAGCGCCGAGGCCACCGTCGAGATCACCGAGACCATGCTCCCCGGACATGCCGCCCTGCCCAACGGATTCGGGCTCGACTACATCGGCGACGACGGGCGCACCGTCACCGCGGGTGTCGCCCCGAACGCGCTCACCTCCACCGAATGGCGCGATCCCTACGCCGGCACGCCGTGGCACAAGCACGTCCCCGCCCGGATCGAGCCCGCGCAGGTGAGCGTCAGTTCCAGATCTTGACCCGCTTGTCCGGTTCCAGGAACAGCGCGCCAACATCGGCGCCGTCGAAGGCGTCGTAGAAGGCGTCCATGTTGCGCAGCACGCCGTTGCAGCGGAACTCCGGCGGCGAGTGCGGATCCACCGCCAGGCGCCGGATCGCCTCGGCCTCACGGGATTTGGTGCGCCATACCTGGGCCCACCCGTAGAACACCCGCTGCACGCCGGTCAGGCCGTCGATGACCGGAGCCGGCTGGCCGTTCAGTGACAACTGGTAGGCCAGCAGCGCGATCGACAAGCCGCCCAGGTCGCCGATGTTCTCCCCGACGGTGAACGCGCCGTTGACGTGGTGCTCGCTCGCCAGTGCCCGCGGCGTGTAGGCGTCGTACTGCTCGATGAGAGCCTTTGTGCGGGTGGCGAACTCGGCGCGGTCGGCGTCCGTCCACCAGTCCACCAGATTGCCGTCGCCGTCATATTTGGCGCCTTGGTCGTCGAAGCCGTGGCCGATCTCGTGGCCGATCACCGCGCCGATGCCACCGTAGTTGGCCGCGTCGTCGGCCTCGGCGTCGAAGAACGGCGGCTGCAAAATGGCTGCCGGAAAGACGATTTCGTTCATGCCCGGGTTGTAGTAGGCGTTGACGGTCTGCGGCGTCATGAACCACTCGTCCCTGTCCACCGGCCCGCCCAACTTGGCCAGCTCGCGGTCGTGGTTGACGGCGTACCCGCGCTGGTAGTTGCCGTACAGGTCGGCCCGGTCGATCACCAGCGCGGAGTAGTCACGCCACTTCGCCGGGTAGCCGACCTTGGCGGTGAACTTGTCCAGCTTGGTCAGCGCCCGCTCCCGGGTCGCCGGGGTCATCCAGTCCAGGTCGCTGATGCTGATCCGGTAGGCCGCCCGCAGGTTGGCCACCAGTTCGTCGATGCGGGCCTTCGCCCCGGGCGGGAAATGCCGTTGCACGTAGAGCTTTCCGACGGCGTCGCCCATCAGGTTCTCCACCAGCGACACCGCACGCTTCCACCGATCGCGGATCTGCTCGGTGCCGGTCAGCAGGCGGCCGTAGAAGTCGAAGTCCGCGGACACCACCTCGTCGGTCAGCCAGGCGGCCCGGGCGCGGATCAACCGCCACCGCGCCCAGCTCTTCCACACCTCGAGGTCTTCGTTGCGCCACAGCTCGGCGAACGTGCGCAGGTAATCAGGCTGGCGCACAATCACTTCCGCGAGGGACTCCGGGTCGGCGCCGAGCCCGCCCACCCAGCCGGCCCAATCGAACCCCACCGCCTCGTCGCGAAGTTCGGCGAACGTGCGCAGGTTGTAGGTGAGGTCGGCGTCGCGGCGCTTGACCACATCCCAGTGCGCCTCGGCCAGCCTGGCCTCCAGCGCGACGATGCGGTCGGCGGTCGCAATGTGGTCGGCCGGATCGCCGCCGAACACCAGGGCGAACATCCGCGCGATGTGCGCCGGGTACGCCTCCAGCACCTGCGCGTGCCGCTCTTCGCGGTAATAGGACTCATCGGGCAACCCGAGGCCGGACTGGGTG
>NZ_LZLL01000342.1:0-681 GCF_001669335.1 Mycobacterium sp. 1245852.3
ACCGCCTCCGGGTCGATGCGCGCCGAGTATCCCGAGATCACCCCCCGCGCCTCGAGCCTGCGCACCCGCGACTGCACCGCCGAGACCGACAACCGGGCGCTGGCGGCCAGCTCCGCCAGCGTCGCGCGGCCGTCGGCGACCAACTCGCGCACCAGAATCCGGTCGACCTCGTCGAGCGTCTCACTCATGGCCGGAGACTATCGCAGGACCGCGCCGCCGTGACCCGCCCGAAATGGCTGGCAGCCTGGCAGCTCCGGGAGCGGTTCGCCGCGGGCCTGTCGGCGATGTACGCCGCCGAGGTGCCGGCATACGGCACCCTGGTCGAGGTCAGCGAGCAGGTCAACGCCGATTACGCGGCGGGCCATGCCGATGCCGAACGCTTCGGCTCGCTGCGGCGGGTCACCGCCGAGCGGCACGGCGCCATCCGGGTGGGCGGTCCGGCCGAACTGGTCGCCGTCGCCGACCTTTTCGCCGCGTTCGGCATGCTGCCGGTCGGCTACTACGACCTGCGGCGCGCCGCGTCCCCGGTCCCGGTGGTGTCGACCGCCTTCCGGCCGGTCGACCCAGAAGAGCTGTCCCGCAACCCCTTCCGCGTGTTCACCTCGATGCTGGCCACCCGCGACGCGCGCTACTTCGACGGCGACCTGCGCCGCCGCGTCGACGCCTTCGTGGCCCGGCGCC
>NZ_LZLL01000343.1:0-10639 GCF_001669335.1 Mycobacterium sp. 1245852.3
GCGAGATTCACTGGGCCCTGAACCACGATGCCGTGCACGGGATCGCCTACGCGTTCAAGAATCCGGTCGCGGTCGCCGAATCCCTCGAGGATCCCGACGACGACCGGAAGACCTACCTGGTTCGGGTCAAGCGCGACGACCTGGCCAACGCGCTGGAAAAGATCAACGAATGGATCTTCGACAATCCCGGCCCCGCCGGCATGCAGGCGTACGGTTTCGTCCGGGCGCTGGCCCGGGAAGGGCTCACCGAGCGCGCCACCGGCGATGACGACATCCGTTAATCGCGCCCCGTCGAATTAGCTGGCTTTCGCTATTCGCCGTGCCCCGCGGCCGCGAAAACCTTAGCCTTATGCCTGCATGCCGGCGGGGCCGGGATTGTCGAAGATCCATTCGTTGATCTTTTCCAGCGCGTTGGCCAGGTCGTCGCGCTTGACCCGAACCAGGTAGGTCTTCCGGTCGTCGTCGGGATCCTCGAGGGATTCGGCGACCGCGACCGGATTCTTGAACGCGTAGGCGATCCCGTGCACGGCATCGTGGTTCAGGGCCCAGTGAATCTCGCTGGGGCGCAGCCGGTTCACCGCCAGGTTGCGGTAGTCACGGTCATCGTCTGAACTGCTCACCGGGCCGGTGATCCTTTTCTGTGTGCATCGGGAAAGTGGAACGGCGATCAATTGAAGGAAGGTCGCGCGAAGCGATTCGCGCAACGTTCATACCGGGCATTTTCATCATAGGAAGAGGTGCGGTCGGCTGCATGCCGAGCGCGTTGCGCACGCCCGCATTCCGCCGATTGCGACCGGGCTCAGCGGCGATATTTCAAATACAGATAGCCGTCGCAGACCAGCGCGTGCTCGAGGCTCATGGTGACCGGTGCGGGTAGCCGCGCCGGGTGCAGCCGGTGGCCTACCGGTTGGCTCGCCGCCAGCTTGGGGGCCAGCGTCACACAGATCTCGGTGACAGCGTCGGCCTCCACCAGCTCGTCGAGCAGCGTCGGTCCGCCCTCGCACAGGATGCGGTGCATGCCGAGCTCCCGCAGGGTCGCGACCGCGCGGGAGACGTCGACGGAGTCTTCGCCCGCGACCAGGAGGTGTTGGCGGTCGTCGTCGGGGTCGAACCGCGCCGCGGTGCTCGCGCAGGTCACCAGGATCGGCGGCTGGTCCGGATCGCTGAGCAACCGGGCCGGTAGCTCACCGCTGCGGCTCACCACGGCGATCGGCGGCGGTTCGGCCCGCCCCTCGTGCTGCCGCCGCTCCCGCGCCGCATCCCCGAGCGTCACCGGGCCGTAGTTTTCGGCGCGGGCGGTGCCGGCACCGACCAGCACGACGTCGGCGAGGCCGCGCAGGATTCGCAGGAGCCGCTGATCGGTGGGGCACGACAGCGGACCGGCGCGCCCGCCGAACGCCGCGGCGCCGTCGGCGCTGAAGATCATGTTGGCGCGCACCCCGTCCGGGGGATCGGCATAGAAGGGCGCGAGCTCGATGATGCTGGGGACGGCGCTGATCCGGGGCGACTCGGCCACGCGTCAGGCCTCGTGGCCGGGTTGCAGCTCGCGCACGTCGCCGAAGGACACCCAGGTTTCCAGTTCCCGCGGCGGGCTGCCGCCGACCGGTGCGAGCAGGTGCCCGACGTGATCGCCCATCGTGAAACGCTCCAGGATCTCGCCGACGAACCACGCGGCGGCGTCGTCGAGGATCGGCATCCGTTCGGGGCCGCGGTGCCAGGAACAGCGGGCGAACTTGTCGACCTCGTCGCTGGTCTGGCTGCCGAAAAGCTCCACCACGTCGAGGTGTTCATGGTCGAAGACGTGCACGGCCAGGTGGGAGGCGTCGCGGGCGACGCGGAAGGTGTGGTTGCGCTTGGACAGGCCGACCAGGAAGCGGGGCGGATTGATGCTGGTCTGGCTGGCGAAGCCCACCAGGCAGCCGGCTTCAGTGCCGTTGGCCTGCGTGGTGACGACGAACATCGGATAGTTCAGCAGCGCCACCAGTTTGTCGAACGCTTCGGTTTCCGGGTCGGCCATCCGCTCAGTCTTCCCCGTCCGGCCTTCGGGGAATCGCGATGCCGCTATTTGCCCGGCGGCGGTGTCCGGCAGGCCGGCGCGGCGTGCGCCGCCGTCAGCTGCGATTTCGGTTGCGCCGCAACGTGGTCCGGGCGATGAAACGCCGAATCAGATAGGCGCCGGCGCCGAGGCCCAGCACCAGCACACCGGAGAGCACCGACCATCGCGGCATCGCGACGGCCAGCATCACGCAGCCGAGCAGCCCGATCACCGGGATCGCCCGGTGTGGGCGGCCTTCGTCGGCACCGAGCGTGCAGGCCGAGGCGTTGGCGACGGCGTAGTAGATCAGCACGGCGAACGAGGAAAATCCGATGGCATCGCGCAGGTCGGCGGTGGCGGCCAGGACCACCACGATGACGCCGATCAACAATTCCGCGCGGTGGGGGACGCCGAACCGCGGATGCACCGCGGCCAGGGTGTGCGGCAGGTGGTGGTCGCGCGCCATCGCGAACGTGGTGCGCGAGACGCCGAGGATCAGCGCGAGCAGCGAGCCCAGCGCCGCGATCACCGCTCCCGCCTGGACGGCGGGAACCAGCCAGCCCGTTCCCGCCGCGCGGGCCGTCTCGACCAGCGGGGCGGCGGACTTCGCCAGCCGGTCCGGGCCGAGCACCCCCAGCGCGGCCACCGCGACCAGCGCATAGACGGCCAGCGTGATGGTCAGCGCCAGCGGTATCGCGCGCGGGATGGTGCGCGCCGCGTCGCGCACCTCCTCGCCGAGGGTGGCGATGCGCGCATAGCCGGCAAAGGCGAAGAACAACAGGCCGGCGGCCTGCACCACACCGCCGAGGGTGGCGCCGCTCAGCCGCAGCTGCTCGGGCCGTGCCGCGCCGGAAGTCAACGCGGCGACGATCACGGCGACCAGCACCGCCAGCACCACCGCGACGATGATGCGGGTCAGCCAGGCCGACTTGCGCACCCCGGCGTAATTGACCGCCGTCAGCGCCACCACCGTCGCGACGGCTACCGCGTGGGCCCGCGCCGGCCAGGCGTAGAGGCCGATGGTCAGGGCCATCGCCGCACACGACGCGGTCTTGCCGACGACGAATCCCCAACCGGCCAGGTATCCCCAGAAGTCCCCCAGGCGTTTTCGGCCGTAGAGATAGGTGCCGCCGGACGCGGGGTAGCGCGCCGCCAGCCGCGCCGACGACGTGGCGTTGCAGTAGGCCACTACCGCCGCCAGCGCCAGGCCCAGCAGCAGTCCCGAGCCGGCGGCGCGCGCCGCGGGGCCCAGGGCCGCGAAGATCCCCGCACCGATCATCGATCCCAGCCCGATCACCACCGCGTCGAAAACGCCGAGGCTGCGGCGCAATTCGTCGTTGCCGGCCGGGGTGCTCGTCGGGATGCTTCCGGACACTGGGTCTCCTCGAAGTCGGAGAAATGGGCACGCCTGCGTCGCCTCGCGTAGCGCCTAACCTATCAAATTGATTTGATGTATCGTGCCGAAGTATGGCGGCGATCGATCGAGCGGACGTTCCGCCGCTGATGCGGATGGCGGGGCACCCCCTGCGGTGGGCGCTGCTGACCGAGCTGGCCTCCGGAGACCACCGGGTGCGGGAATTGGCTGCCGCGGTCGGCGAGCCGCAGAACCTGGTCTCGTATCACTTGCGGTTGTTGCGTTCGGCCGGACTCGTCGATGCGCGACGCAGCAGTTTTGATGGGCGCGACACCTATTACTGGTTGAATTCGACGAACTGCGCCAAGGCATTTCGTGAGGCGGCCGCCGCTTTGCATCCGGCGTTGGCGCCCGGGGCCGCCCCCAGGGCGGCACCGCGCACGGTGTTGTTTTTGTGCACCGGAAACAGCGCGCGCTCGCCCATGGCCGCTGCACTCCTCGAGAAACGCGGCCAGGGGCGCATTCGAACGGCAAGCGCGGGTAGTTATCCGAAACCCGCGCTCCACGTCAACGCCATCCGGGTCATGCGCGACGAATACGGCATCGACCTCAGCGGCACCCGGCCCCAATCCCTGGCCACGGTGTCTCGACGCCGCTTCGACTGCGTGATCACGCTGTGCGACAAGGTGCGCGAATACGCGCGCGACCACGATCTGGCCACCACGACGCACTGGAGCCTGCCCGATCCGTCTGCCGGCGGCGCCGGCTATCCGCAATTTCGTCGTGTGGCAGGCGAATTGAGCCGCCGCATCGACTTCTTCGTGCCCGGCATCGGCGTCGGTGCGGTCGGGCGCTGACGATGGTGCTCAACCGGCGTCAGTTCGGCAAATGGGCCGGCGTCGCGCTAACGGCCGCCGCGGGAAGCGCCGGTGGCGCGTGTTCGCACCCTTCGCCCGGCGGTCCACCCGGCGGCAAAGCCGATTACACGCTGCGGATCGGCTCGGGGAAGGTCGAGTTGGCCCCGGACCGGACGGTGTCGACCCTGACCTACAACGGTCAATTTCCCGGTCCGCTGTTGCGGTTCAAGGAGGGCCGGCGAGCCTGGGTCGACGTCTTCAACGACACCGACTCGCCGGAGCAGCTGCACTGGCACGGCCAGCACGTCGGCGTCGACGTCGACGGCGCCGCCGAGGAGGGCACCCCCGACATACCCGCGCACGGCATGCGCAGGATTTCCTTCGTTCCCGGCCCGGCGGGCTTGCGCTTCTATCACACCCACGTCGTGCCGCGCGCCGATCTGTCGCGTGGCCAGTACAGCGGCCTGGTGGGCCCGGTCTACATCGAGCCCCCGCACGACACCGGTGCATACGATCAGGAAATCTTTCTGACGCTCAAAAAGTTTGACCCCGCCTTCAGCCGCGGTGGCGACATGCCCAGCGATTTTCTGGCCGGTGCGCAGGATCAAGACCTGAAGGACAGGGGCGAGTCGGCGATGGCCGCCGCGCTGGAGCGCGGCGAGCCACCCGGCAACGAGGTCGGGTACGGGGCCTTCGCGATCAACGGGCGCATGCTGGGCCACGGCGAGCCCATCCGGGTGCGAACCGGTCAGCGGGTCATGCTTCACGTTCTCAACGGAAGCGCCACCGAGACCCGCAGTTTGGCCCTGCCCGGCCACACTTTCACCATCGTCGCGCTGGACGGCAACCCGGTACCGACGCGGACCGCCGTGCCGGTGTTGTGGCTGGGCGCGGGCGAACGGATCTCGGCGATGGTCGGCATGACCAATCCGGGCGTCTGGGTGCTGGGCGATCTGTCCGACGACGACCGCGGCCACGGAATGGGCGTGGTCGTCGAATATGCCGGCCGCGGTGGGGATCCGCACTGGGCGGCGCCCCTGCCCTTCACGTGGGATTACCGGGTGTTCGGCGCATCGCAGCGGGCGGACCTGCCACCGCCCGATCGCACCATCGACATGTTGATCGAGAAACGCAACGCCGCCGACAACGGTTTCAACGTCTGGACGATTAACGGTGTGCCCTTCGCGATGGACACCAACAAGCCCGTGCTGGACATCGAGCGCGGCAAGCGTCACCGGCTGCGGTTCCGCAACGCCAGCGACGACCTGCACCCCATGCACCTGCACCGGCACACGTTCGAAATCACCCGGTTCGCCGGGACAGCGACGGCCGGTGTCCGCAAGGACGTCGCCATGCTCGGCGGCTACCAGAGCATGGAGATCGATTTCGTCGCCGACCAACCCGGCCTTTCGCTACTGCACTGCCATCAACAGATCCACATGGATTACGGGCTCATGCTGCTGTTCAACTGCACCTGACGCCTCACCCCAGCGGGTTGTTCTGGCGCACCCCCCGATACATGCCCCAATGCACGATCCAGGGCATCACCACGCGCTCGACCGACCAGGACGGGAAGCGGAAGGACTGGCCGGTGGGCAGGAAGACCTCCAGCCCGTTGGGCTGGATACCTACCAGCGAGCCCCAGCGCCGCGCCGGCGCCCGGTAGGGCCGCAACGGCCGGCCGGCGAAGTCGGCGAGGACGTTGCGTGCCACCAGGGCATCGCCCCGGTTTCGGGCGGAGCTGCGCAGCGGATCCGTCGCCGCGACGTCGCCGACCGCGAACACGCCCCGGTGGCCGGGCACCCGCAGTTCGGGGGTGACGCGCACGAACCCGCGCTCGTCGAGCAATTCGGCCGGCAGCCAACCGGTGTTGGGCCGCACCCGTCCGATCGCCCACAGCACGGCGTCGGCCCGGGCCGGGGGCTGCCCGGTGCTGAAGTGGACCGGCTCGCTGGTCAGTTCCTCGCCCGCGAACCCGTCGGTCACCACCGCGCGGTGGCCCGGGTGCAGGCCGACGCCCAGCTCGGTGAGGCGGCGGCGCAGCCGATGCCAGATTCGCGGATGGTGTCCCGCCAGCGCGGACTCGCCGGGGAAGTACAGATCGATGCGCTTGTCCGGCCACGTGGTCGCCATGTTGAGGGCGCTGCTGACCGCCGCCGCGCCGCCGCCCACCACGGCCACCGACCCGGCGGCGGCCAGCCTGTCGTGCGCGGCGCGCAGTCCCGCGCCGATCTCGGCCGCCGACTGCAGGGTCGGCTGGCGCCAAAAGCCGTTGCTGACTCCGGTCGAGATGATCAGCGCGTCGTACGGTTCGGTGACGGCCGCGCCGTCTTCGCTTCGGCCGGAGACGATTTGGGCGTCCAGGTCGACGCCGGTCAGCGTGGCCTGCACGGTGCGGACGCCGTCGAGCCGGCGGAACCGGTCGAACGGAATCCAGTAATCGCGGGCCCAGTCGTGTGGACGCGAGAGCCGGACGCCGAGCTCCTGGCCGCTCACCAGCGCGGGCTTGGCCGAAATGCCGACGACGTCGGCGTGCCGCGACAGCCGGATCGCCGCGAGGACGCCGGCGTCGCCGAGCCCGGCGACGATGACACGCTTTCGGTTCATGCCGTTATCCTGCCCTGCGTACATTGCGGACGAGCCGTTGACCGATCCGAGAGCAAGGGGGCCACGTCAGGTGATCGTCTCGTGCGGCACAGCGACACCGGCGCATCCGCGGGTGAGCGCCGCGCTGCGCACCTCTCTCAGTGCCATGGTGCGGGCGTCGGCCCCGCGCCCCGCGGCGGCCCGGCGCGCCGCCAAGGACTTCGAGAAGGCGTTGATTCCGGCGGTCATCGCCGAGATCCGGTGGTCGTTCACCCGGCCGCGCACCTGGCTGATGGGTGTGGTGGCCAACGTCGTCTTCGCGGCCGGCTGGTTGCTGGTGCAGCCGCTGACGCCGGTGGGCCGGCACCCCGATTGGGTGATCCTGGTGGGCACCTACTTCTCGTCGTGGGTGCTCGCCGACGTCACCACCACCAATTTCCTGGGCGCCGACCACTACCGGATCCTGCGGGGGTTGTCCGCCGGCGTGCCGTTCTGGCGCATCCTGTTGATCAAAAACCTCGCCCTGCTCGCGATCGTCGGCGTGCCCACCCTGTCCGCGGCGGTGGTGTTGACGCTGTGGCTGGAAACGCCGGCGCGGCTGGGCATTACGATCCCCACCGTCGCGGTGCCCATCGTCTCCTGGTTAGGCGTCGGCAACTTCATCTCGGTGCTGCACCCGGTCAGTGTCGAGCCGCTGATCCGGCGCTGGCGCCAGCGCGGCGATCTGCGCCGCACCCGAAGTTGGGTGCTGGCCCTGACGCTGCCCTACGTGCTGTACTACGTGGCCGACCCGATGAACGGCGTGGAACATCGCGTGTTGTGGCAGCAGGCGCCCGCGTTGATCTGGCCGGTGTTCGGGCGCGACACCAAAAGCTTCGTCCACCTTGGCATCGCCATGAGCGTGTGGATCGCCGGCAGCATCGCCGCGGTGTACTGGGTGCGCCGGCGCGGATTGCAGATCCGTTAGGACACCTGGGGCTTGATGTCTTCGATGACCCACTGCGCGTAGTCGAGGTATTCGTCCACGCCGCTCACGGGAGGGACGGGAACCGCGGTCACGGTCACGCCCTGCTCGGCGAGCCAGTTCAACCGGTCGACGATGTGTCCGGCGCTCATGCCCGGCCGGTCGCTCGCTCGGCGGGCGACGTGTCCCTCGCCGACCCGGTTGGTGCCCAGCCCGTGCATCACCTCGAATTCCCGGCCGTCGTAGGAGGGTTGGGACCTGATGTAGTCGAGCTTCTCGGCGATCTGCTCCGGTGGTGTGAGGAACGGCCACCAACCGGACCCGAACGTGGCCGCCCGGCGCAGCGCGGCGTCGGCGTCGCCGCCGATCCAGATCGGAAGATGCGGTTTCTGAACGGGTTTGGGCTCGAAGGCGATGTCGGAGAAGGACACGTACCGGCCTTCGAATCGGGGTGCGTCGCTGGTCCACAGCTCGACGATGGCGGCCAGGTATTCGTCGGCGATGCGGCCCCGCTCCCCGAAGGGCACTGAGAGCAGCTCGAACTCGCGGGCCAGCCAGCCCACGCCGAACGTCACCATCATCCGGCCCCCGCTCATCCAGTCCGCGGTGGCCAAGGCCTTGGCCAGCACGATGGGGTGCTGCAGCGGCAAGATGGTGACGCAGGAATTGATGGCCACCCGCTCGGTGGCACCGGCGATGAAGGCCTGCGCGGTCGTCGAGTGCAGATAGTGCGGCCCGGACAACTCGACATGCTCGGTGGGGATGACCAGATGCTCGGGCACCGCGATCATGTCGTAGCCCCATCGGTCGGCGCATTGCATCATGCGGCGCTGGTCGCCTCCGGTGACGGCCGCCTCCCAGGGCTGCGTGATCGCCTTGAGGCGCAGCAGGTGCGGAAGGGGGAAGGCGAACTTCACGGGCGTCCCAGCCAGCGGTCCATGTCCTCCAATCTAGGGGTTGGTGTTGTTAACCTGGCGACATGGACTCCGAAACGGACCCTGCCAGCCAAAAGCTGACCAACGCGGCGTTGGCCGCCACCAGCTGGGCGCTGCTGGGCATGATGTCCTACGAAGAGGAGGTTTCGGGCTATGACCTCAAGAAGTGGATCGACTGGAGTGTCGACCTGTATTACTGGAGCCCGTCGTACAGCCAGATCTACACCGAGCTGAAGAAGCTGGAGTCGCTGGGACTGGTGACCTCACGCGTCGAACGCGACGAGGGCACCCGCACTCGCCGGCTGTACAAGATCACCCCGGCCGGGATGGATGCCGTGACCGAGTGGACCACTCACGCGCCGGTGGACCCGCCGGTGCTCAAACACAGTGTGCTGCTGCGGGTTACGTTCGGGCACCTCAGTAACCCGAGCCGGCTCAAGGAATTACTGCAGGAGCATGTGGCGTACGCCGAAGCCAGGCACCGCAAGGCCGTCGAGGACGCCGAGGGAGCCGAGGCCGAACCCGCGTGGGCGTACTCGGTGCTGGCGCTGCGCTGGGCGGCCAAGTATTACGCCGCCGAGCGTGAGTTCGCGCTGGAGATGATCAAGGAGATCGACGAGGCCGACGCCATCCTGCAGAGCGCCGCGAAGGGTGGCTTCGGCAAGCCGCGTCCCAAGCCGGGCAATTGGCGCGAGATCGAAAAACAGGTCCAGGCGAAGCGCGAAGCGGATTAGTTCTGACGGTGGTGACCGGTTTCGCCCGTGGCGCCGGCCGTCCGGTCCCACGAAATACAGATACCGAAAACGCATACCGAAATCCCTTGCGTCGCTGTGGTTTCAGGGCTTTACTGTCGCCGATTTTTGCCGGTGGTCCTCGCTAGTTTGGCGGTGTGAGTGATGAGCAGGATGTCGAGGCGGCGTTCGAGGCGCTCGATGCCGCCTGGGATCGGGTGTGCGCGCTGAACGTCGACGCGCTGAAGCCGCGCCAGCAGTTGGCGGTGTTGGCGCGCTGCGAAAAGCAGCGCCGTCGCATCCCGGCCGTCGAGCACCCCGTGATCAATTCCCTGGCCCGCCAAGCACCCTCGGTCGAACTCGGCGCCACGGTGGTCCACGCCATCGCCGAGGCGACGCTGATCAGCCGCGCTGAAGCCGCCCGGCGCCTCAAGGAGGCACGCGATTTGGGCCCGTGCCACGGCCTGACCGGCGAAGCGCTGGGCCCGATGCTAGCCGCCACCGCCGCCGGACAACGCCGGGGCACCCTGGGTGCGGGTCAGGTGGCGGTGATCCGCAAGTTCACCCGCATGGGCCGAATCCACCACCAGCTGCCCGGCTGGGTCGACATGCCGACCCGGGAGCGGGCCGAAGCGCGATTGGCCGCCGAGGGCAGCCGGTTTCGCCCCGAACAACTCGCCGGGTTGGCCCGCACCCTGGCCGACTGCCTCAACCCCGACGGCACCTACACCGACGACGACCGCGCGCGGGCGCGTGGTCTGACCCTGGGCAATCAGCAGGCCGACGGCATGTCGGCGCTGCGCGGCTGGCTCACCCCCGAAGCCCGCGCCACCCTGGAAGCCGTCCTAGCCAAACTCGCCGCCCCCGGCATGTGCAACCCCGACGACGACACCCCCTGTGTGGACGGTAGCCCCAGTGAACAGGTGATCGAACGGGATTCGCGCAGCACCGCCCAACGCCAGCACGACGGACTCAACGCCGCACTGCGCGGCGTGCTGGCCTCCGGGAACCTGGGGCAGCACAACGGGTTACCCGCCTCCATCATCGTCACCACCACGCTGGCCGAGCTGGAGGCCGCCGCCGGGCGCGGGTTGACCGGGGGCGGCACCCTGCTGCCGATGAGCGATGTCATCCGCCTGGCCCGCCACGCCCACCACTATTTGGCCATCTTCGACAA